>CAXMLU010000662.1:0-12092 GCA_964194255.1 uncultured bacterium | reverse complement strand
GCCGCCGGAGCCGCCGGAGCCGCGTCCGCCGCAGCGGGGGCCTCGTCGTCGGGACCCCCTTCGCCCCGCGACCACTCCTCGGCCGATACCGACTCGCCCCCTTCGGCCGGGCGCCACACCATCTCGCCCGACTCGTCCTCCACCCATTCGCCCTCGGCCCAGTCCTGGTTGGCGTAGGCCTCTTCCTCGGCCAGCTGCGTCTCGCTCTTGATGTCGATGCGCCAGCCGGTGAGGCGGGCGGCCAGCCGGGCGTTCTGCCCCTCTTTGCCGATGGCGAGGGACAGCTGGTAGTCGTGCACGACCACGGTGGCCGTGCCCGTCTCGTCGTCGAGGCGGACCTCTTTCACCTTCGCCGGCTGAAGGGCGCGCATGACGAACTCCGCGGGATCCTCCGAGTAAGGGACGATGTCCACCTTCTCGCCCCGCAGCTCGTTGGTCACCATGCGGACGCGGGCGCCCCGGGCGCCGACGCACGCCCCGACGGGGTCCACGTTGGGGTCGTTGGACCAGACCGCGATCTTGGTGCGGTGACCGGGCTCGCGCGCCGCCGCTTTGAGCTCGACCACACCGCTGCTGATCTCCGGGACTTCGAGCTCAAACAGACGCTTGATGAGGCCAGGATGGGTGCGGCTGACCACGATCTGAGGACCCTTGGATGTCTTGCGCACCTCGACGATGTAGGCCTTGAGCCTGGCCCCATGGTCGTAGCGCTCGTACGGGACCTGCTCCGCCTGCGGGAGCAGTGCCTCCACCTTGCCCAGATCGAGCAGCGTGTAGCGGTTGTCGCTCTGCTGGATGATTCCGGTGACGATGTCGCCTTCCCGGCCCGCGTACTCCTCGTACTTGAGGTCCCGCTCGGCCTCCCGGATGCGCTGCAGGATGACCTGCTTGGCCGTCTGGGCGGCGATGCGGCCGAAGTCCTTCGGCGTGTCGTCCCACTCGCGCACCACGTTGCCGTCGGCGTCGAGTTCCTGGCCGTAGACGCGGATCTCCCCCGTGTCGGGGTCGACGGTGACGACGGCTTCTTCGGCCGCGCTCGGCATGCGCTTGTACGCCGCCACCAGGGCGTTGGCCAGGGCGTCGAGCAGCGTGTCAACGGCAATGCCCTTGTCGCGGGCGATTTGTTGGAGGGCTTCGAGAAAGTCGATCTTGTCGGTCACAGAGGGGCGTCCTTCACGATGCCGTGGCCCGGCGTTGGGCTTTGGCTGGCTTCTTGGTGCGGGGAGCGGCGGCGGTCGGTTTGGGGGACGGGCCCCACTCGAACACCGACCGGGCCCGGTCCACGTCTTGATACCGGAGGCGCCGGATGGCGCCGTCCGAAGTCTCGAGAGCAATCTCGTCATCGTCGGCGGCCACCAGCACGCCTTGGATGCGTCGGTCGCCTTCGACGCCCGGTCGGGTCTTCACGGCCACGATGCTGCCCCGCGAACGCTGAAAGTGCTCGCGGCTCCGGAGCGGGCGCTCCAATCCGGGGCTGGAAACTTCGAGGGTGTAGTGGCCGCCGGGCAGCGGGTCGGCGACGTCAATGGCGTCCGAAATCGCCTTCGTCGCCCGGCTGATGGCCTCGAGGTCTACCCCATCGGGGCGGTCCAGCAGGATGCGCACCATGCCGGGAACGATCTCCACGTCATACAGGTCAAGGTCGGTGCCCTCGAGGAGCGGGAGCACCAGGTCACGCACTACGTCAGCCGGGTCCATCCCACCTCCTCTCGTCAAGAACCAATTGTCACCAGGACCACCAAACAAAAGCGTGGGCAACAGCCCACGCCCAAACAACCCTGCGTCCGCCCGGGCGAACCGAACGGAACGTCGGGGAAAGTATAGCAATGGACCGGCCCGTGGCCGGAGCGAGATGCTCAGTACGCGCGGGCTACGGAGGCCACCAAACCAGGCTCCTCCAGCGAGGTCGGCACGCCGCCGTCGGGGCGCTGCAGACACCGCACCGTGATGCCGCTGGCATTCAGTTGGGCCTCACCGTCTAAGCCAACGGCGGCCCAGGGCAGCTGGGCGAATCCGGCCTGGGCGGCGTCGATCGCATCATCCAACGTGCTCACCTCGGTGGTCCGGGCCCGCCGGAACGCCTCTGCCTCCGCATACAGGTCCGCCTGCACGGCCCGCAGGACCTCGGCCACCTCGTGGACCACACCCGACAGTGCGACCGTCGACTTGGAAGCGGTGTCCCGCCGGACGAGGACCACATGGCCGTCGGCGAGCTCACGGGGGCCCACCTCGACGCGACACGGCGCGCCGCGGATCTCCCACTGCACCGCCCGGCGTCCGAAGGAGACGTCTGTCCGGGCGTCGAGTTCCACCCGGAGTCCGGCCTGGCGCAGCTCGGCGGCGAGGGCGGCGGCGGTGTCGCCGGCGCCGGCCTCGTCCCGGACCAGCACCACCGCGACCTGTACCGGCGCGATGGCCGGCGGCAGCCGCAGGCCGGCATCGTCGCCGTGGGCCATGATCAGCCCGCCCACCATGCGGGCCGAGACACCCCACGAGGTCTGCCACACATACTCCTGGCGGCCCTCCTCGGCCGTGGCGTACATGGTGCCGAACGCCTTGGAGAAATTCTGACCCAGGTCATGACTGGTGCCCATCTGGAGGGCCTTGCCGTCACCCATCATCGCCTCGCAGGTATAGCTGGCGTCCGCGCCGGCGAACTTCTCCCGCTCGGTCTTGCGCCCGGACAGCACGGGGATGGCCAGGACCTCCTCCATGAAGCCCCGGTACACCTCATCCAGGATGCGCAGGGCGAAGGCCTGGGCCTCGGTCTGGGTGGCGTGGCAGGTGTGGCCCTCCTGCCAGAGGAACTCGGTAGTGCGCAGAAACAGACGGGGGCGCAGCTCCCACCGGACGACATTGGCCCACTGGTTCAGCAAGAGCGGGAGATCCCGGTAGCTCTGTACCCACTTGGCGAAGTAGGAGTTGATGATCGTCTCGCTGGTGGGCCGGACCACGACCGGCTCCTCCAGCTCCTTTCCGCCCGCATGGGTCACGACCGCGAGCTCGGGGCTGAAGCCCTCGACGTGCTCGGCCTCCTTGGACAGGTAGGACTCGGGGATGAAGAGGGGAAAGTAGGCGTTGGCCACGCCGGTGGCCTTGATGCGCTGATCGACGTCGGACTGCATGCGCTCCCAGATGGCATAGCCATAGGGGCGTATGACCATCGTGCCCCGGACGGGCCCGTTCTCGGCCAGCTCGGCCAAGGCGATCACATCCTGGTACCAGCGGGGGAAGTCGGCGGCGCGTGAGGTCAGGGGACTGGGCTTGGCCATGTGGTCCCGAATGCTAGAAGCCGCTGGCACACCAGGGGAACGGCGTGCTGGCGAACATGGCGTCGGCCTGCGCCAGAACGGCCGGCGTGGCGTGGTGGACCCGACCGGCGGCGGCCAGCGTCGACAGCCGCACGCCCCCGAGGTACGCCGCCGAGAGAGAGGAGATGTCGAGGCCCAGGTCGGGCTCCGGTCCCTCCGCTCCCTCCGCCCGCTGGCACGATGCGGTTCCGTCGCGGACGACGAGTACGAACCGCCCGGCCGTCGCGGGACGGAATGCGTCGGAGACATCGAACACCAGCCGGCCATCGGCCGAATACCCGCGCGCCGAAAGGGCGGCGGGAACGTCGAGGATCCGAGCCCACAGCCAGTCATGTTGGCCGACCGTCACCTTGGCCCGGCGCGGATCGGCCAGTGCCCAGGGCAACGGTTCGTCGACGCAAACGAATTCGGCCTTCAAGGTGGTGACCAGATCGACGTCGAGCAAGTAGCGCCACAGGGCCAGTCGGACCTTCGGCGCGATGGCCTGCACCTCTCGCAGGATCACATGGTTGCCGGAATCCGACGAGTGTTTGATGCGGTACATGGCATAGCCGTCGAGGCGGCCGTCTGTCTCGTGAACGACGTACCAACGGGCGCTGGCCCCGTCGCGGTCGGCCTCGATGTCGCGGAAGATCCACTTCCAGAAACCGGGCGTCCGCGCCACCTGGCCAGGCCAGCTCTGGCGCGCGGCATCGAACAGCGGAGGCAGAACCTTGCCCGCCTCGTCAGTATCGACCAGCCGCACCCGCCCGCCTTTGTCGTCGAGGGTGACGGCGAACGCCGACCGCGCCTTGTCCACCTCGATCGAGTTGAACAGGGTGGCCCGGCCGTAGCCGAAGCGCCCGTAGATCCCGCCCTCGGACGCAGTGAGAATCGCCACCGCCTCCCCGCGAGCCGCCACGTCGTCTAGTTGTCGGGCCATGAGCTCGCGCAGGATGCCCCGCCGGCGATGGGTGGGGTGGACGCCGACCGCCGTGACCCCGGCGGCGGGTACGACCGGGCAGGTCTGCCCGGGCGCGGCGGGCAGCGTCAGCTCGAGCGAGATGGCCCCCGTGGTGGCAACGATCCGGCCCGCGTCGAAAACCATGAGGCTTCGCTCCGGTTCGAACTCCCAGCCAACGTCCTCGAGATCCTCCGGGGTCGGCTGATGGCCGAAGGCCGCCTCGACGGCGCGAACGAACGACACTCGCTCCTCGGCCGTGGCGGGGCGTATCTCGAAATCCATGGACGCGAGTCTGACCAGTGGCGGCCCGGGCCGCCTGTGATTTACGTCAGGCGCTTGCGGATCAGATCGATCTTGCTGCCGCTCTGGTTGACATCAGCACCCTTTTGGTCGAGAAGGGCACGACGATCCGCCTCGGCTTCCGCTTCCGCCGAGGCATCGGCGGCGGCCAGCCGGGCGTCCACGCCCTCGGCCACCAGCTTCTCCGCTTCGGCTACCACCGCGGACACCATCTCGTCCTCCGGGACGACCCGCACGATCTTGCCCTTGATGAAGAGGTGGCCGCGGTGCCGGCCGGCGGCGATTCCCAGATCAGCCTCGCGTGCCTCGCCCGGTCCATTGACGACGCATCCCATGATGGCGACCTGGATCGGCAGCTTCAGCGCCTCGAGGGCGATCTGCGCCTCCTTGGCCACGGCAATCACGTCGATCTCGGCCCGACCGCAGCTGGGACAGGCGATCAGGTCGACGCTCTTGCGCTCACGCAGGCCCATGGCCTCAAGCAACTGGCGGCCGGCGCGCGCCTCCTCGACCGGGTCGGCGGTGAGCGAGTAGCGGATGGTGTCGCCGATCCCCTCGGCCAGGAGGGTGGCGATGCCGGCCGTCGCTTTGACCAGGCCGGCCGGTGGCGGTCCGGCCTCGGTCACGCCCAAATGCAACGGGTGGTTGGTGATCTCCGACAGCGCCCGATAGCTCTCGATCATGAGCGGCACGTTGGACGCCTTGACGGAGATCTTCACGTCTTCGAAGCCGACCTCTTCGAAGTAGGCCAGCTCCATGCGGGCCGACTCGACCATGGCTTCGGGGGTCGCTCGGCCGTACTTCTTGTACAGGTCGGGGTGGAGCGAACCGGCGTTCACGCCGATGCGGATGGGCACGCCCCGGTCTTTGCATTCCTGAGCGACAAGCTTAATCTCCTGCGGTTTGCGCAGATTGCCGGGGTTCAAACGCAAGCACTGGACGCCCGCATCCAGGGCGGCCAGTGCCATCTCGTAATGGAAGTGAACGTCGGCGACGATCGGTACGGGCGAACGGGGAACAATCTGGGCCAGGCCCTCCGCCGCCTCCGGCTCGTTGCACGTGCAGCGCACAATGTCCGCCCCCGCCCCGGCCAGCGCGTAGATCTGCTGAAGGGTCCCCTCGACGTCGGCGGTCTTGGTGATCGTCATCGACTGCACCGTGACGGGGGCGTCGCCGCCGACGGCGACACTTCCGACGTGGATCTGACGGGTCTTCCTGCGAACGATCACGGCTCCAGCGTACTGGGGTGCTACTGGAACAGATGAACGGGGTGCGACACGTCCAGGTAGAGCGACGACAAGAAGATGAAGGCCAAAACCATCAGCACGAGATAGGTCGCCGGCATCATCTTGGCCACGTCGGCGTGATAGCGCCGGCCCCGACGTGACCGCAGGCGCTCATAGGTGGCGATGGCGACGTAACCGCCGTCGAAGGGCAGCAAGGGCACCAGGTTGAACACGCCCACGAACAGGTTGATGAGGATGAGCAGCACGATGACCGGCCTCAGCCCAGAATTGGCCGCCTGGCCGGCTACCTGCACGAACCCGACCGGCGAAAGAAAGCGAGGCTGGTTGGCCTGCGGTGTGGCCGTCCCCTGTCCGGACAGCTCATGCGAGTAGGTAGTGATGCCGTTCGGGGTGAACAGGCCGGCCAGGCCTTTCACCGAGCTGATGATCCCCCGCCCCACTCCGGTGACCGAACGGCGCACGGAAGAAACAACGCCGTAGTGAATAGTCGCCACCTTGGCCTCGAGGCCGATGAACCCGTACGGCTTATCGGTCGCTGGCACGGTCGGGCTGTTGGCGAGGTGGACCTTGTTCAGGTCGACTGTGGTCGGGTCGAGGACGACCTGCTGGTTGCCCCGCTGGACGACAAAGTGCAGCGTCTGTCCCGGCCGGCCAACGATGTAGGTCCGCAGGTCGTCCCACGTCTTGAACGGCTGGCCGTCGACGGAGATCACCCGGTCGCCCGGACGAAAGCCGGCCTGCTGGGCCGGGCTCTGGCCGGTCGACAGGCGACTGATCTTGGCGATCTGCAGTGTCGGTGTGCCTTCCACGCCGATCGCCGAGTTGAGGCCCACCAACAACACGAACGCGATGATGAAATGCATTGTCGAGCCGGCCACGGCGACAGACAGCCGACGCCAGTACGGCTTATTGCGGTAGGCCCGGGGCTCGTCGGCCGGATCGACCTGCTCCAGATTGGTCATCCCGATGATCTTGCAGTAGCCGCCGAGAGGGATGGCCTTGACGCCGTACTCGGTCTCACCCTTGCGCACCGACCACAGCCGAGGGCCAAAGCCGACGAAGAATTCGGTGACCTTCATGCCGGCCCACTTGGCGGTGATGAAGTGACCGAACTCGTGAAGCATGATCATCACGAAGATGGCCAGAACCACGGCGACCGTCTTGCTCACTCCCGTCGCCTCAGCGGCGATCACGCCCGCGGCCACGATGAAGAGGAGCCGGACCAGGGCCGACCTCTGTTCCTGCTCGGTCATACCGCCGAGAGGCGCAGGACGAAGCGGCTCCTGGTGTTCGTCGGACAGGCTCATGCGGGCACCATTCTGCGCTGGACCGCCTTGTTCGCCTGCACTCGCGACGCCCGGTCGACCTCCAACACGGCCTCGACCGAGTCTGGCTGGATCACATCGTGACCGTCGAGCGTCTCGGAGACTACCGCCGCGATCGACCGCCATGGGATGACGCCCTCGAGGAAGGCCGCCACGGCTACCTCGTTGGCCGCGTTGAGACAGGCGGACGCGGTCCCGCCGGCGCGACCGGCTTGGTACGCGAGCTCAAGACAAGGGAAGGCACCCCGGTCCGGCGCCTCGAATTCCAACCGGGCCAGCCGGGTCCAGTCGATGGCCCCGTACGCGGTGGTCATGCGGTCCGGATAGGCGAGGGCGTAGCCGATCGGCAGGCGCATGTCGGGAAGGGACAGCTGCGCCATCGTCGCGCCATCGGTCGTCTCGACCATGGAGTGCACGACGGACTGCGGATGGACGATCACTTCGATCCGGTCGTAGTCGATGCCGAAAAGCTCGTGCGCCTCGATCACCTCGAGCCCCTTGTTCATCAAGGTCGAGGAATCGACGGTGATCTTCGGGCCCATCCGCCACGTGGGATGCGCCAGCGCGTCCTCGATCGTGACCGACTCAAGGTCGGCAGCGGCACGGCCACGAAATGGGCCGCCGCTCGCGGTCAGCACGATGCGACGGACCGAAGGATGGGGAAAGGGTTGGGCCGACGTGACCCCGTCGCGCCCTTTCCCCTCATCTACGGCACGAAGGCATTGATGCACCGCGCAGTGCTCTGAGTCCACAGGGATGATCTCGGCGCCCACGGTCGCCCGCACCCGCTGTACTACCGGGCCGGCAGCGATGAGGGATTCTTTGTTGGCGAGGGCCAGCCGGCGGCCGCCCGCGAGGGCCGCCAACGTGACGGGCAGGCCCGCGAAGCCGACCACTCCGTTGACCACCACGTCGGCAAGAGCGGCGATCCCGGCCAGTGCTTCGGGTCCGGCCAGCACCTTGGTGCCCTTCGGCAGCCTGGCTTGCAACTCGCCCGCCCGACCCGAATCGGCGATGGCCACCACCTCCGGCCGCAACTCGTTGGCCTGAGCCACGAGCAGGTCGACCGACCGCGCCGCACCGATGGCCACGACGCGGTAGCGGTCGGGCTCGGCTCGGACTACGTCGATGGCTTGGCGCCCGATCGAGCCGGTGGAACCGGCCAGGCTGATAGTTCGCACTTAGCCCAGTCTGAGGTACTGCGCGAGGTAAAAGGTCGCGGGCAGCACGAACAGCAGTGCGTCGAAGCGGTCGAGCATGCCTCCGTGCCCGGGCAACATCGAGCCCATGTCCTTGACGCCGATGTCGCGTTTGATCATCGACTCACACAGATCGCCGAGCGGGGCCACGAAGAAACCGACCAGCAAGCCCAGCTTGAGTCCGCTCCCCGCATGCCACGGGTGGATGTGGCCGACCAGGACTCCGCCGACGATGGCGGCGGCGATCGCGCCGGAGATGAAGCCTTCCCACGTTTTGTTGGGACTGATCTCGGGAGCCAGAGGCGTGCGGCCAATACGGCTTCCCACCCCGAATCCGACCACGTCGTAGGCGACGGTCGTGAGTACTGCGCCCCAGAGCAGACCCACGCCGTTGTTCGGATGGTGACCGTGATCCTTCAGCAAGAGCGCGGCGTAGGACCCGAACGTCCCCACCCACGCCACCCCGAGCATGGTCATCGCCACGTTCACGGTTGGCCTGGCTCTGACCACGCCGATCATGTACCAGAGCATCGAGACGATCACCGACATCACCAGCACCAGCGGAAGGGCGATCTCTTGCTTCCAGTACGCGCCGAACATCAGCGATACCGTCGCCGTCGCGCCGAGAAGCGTGGCCGGGCGGTACCCGGCCCGCTGGAACACGTTGTACAGCTCCAACGCGCAGAACAGCACGACCGCAGTGGAGAAGACCAGCGCCCACACCGGCCCCAACGAGAACATCAACAGGGCAAGCACGAGGATGCCCGCACCGACGGCGATGGCCGTACCGACGTCGCGTGGACCACCGTTCATCGGGCCGGACGCGTCCTGGCGTGAGCCCCTCGGCGACGACGAGATCGGGGTGGGCGGTTGCTTTCCGCCGTCGCCCCGGCGGTCGGTCGGCTCCGGGTCGTCGAAGGTGTACAGGTCGGAGTGTTCGCTCCGGGTCGGGTCGAGCACGCCGACCCGCTCCGCGTCGGCGAGGTCGGAGACGTCGTCGAAGTCGCCCTCGGCCCAGTCCGACTGCTGGTCGCGCCAGCGCGGCGTGCGGGGCGTCACACCTGACCACACCGCCAGATCGTCGTCGTCGGCCCCACTGCCCGCCAGGATGCGGGGCACTTCGCCGGTCGCCGGCTCCGTCCAATGCGGCAGCTCGGGCGAAGGCCCGGTGGTCACGCTGAATCCCTCGCTCGCCGGTTCGTTGCGGGGGGGCGCGGCGGCGCGCGTCGGGGGCTCGGGCGGGATCACGGGCGGGCGGGGCACGGCCGTGGCCGGATCGGCGCTGGCCGGTAGCGGGAAGCGGTGGGGCGGGCGGGGCCCGGTGGGTGCCGGCGGAACGTCGCCGTAGCGCAGTTCGTCCTCCGCCCGCCGCCCGGCCGCCTGGCCGCGATCGAGCGCGGCCTGGGCCTCGTCCGCGCCGATGATGCGCACCCCTTCGGCAGGAGGTCGCTCGGTTGGGGCATCCCGCTCGTTCGGCTCGTCTCGCTCGTCCACGTCGACTCCTCGCTGTCGCTGTTACACGACCAGCAGCTCGGTCTCCTTGTGCTGGAGCATCTTGTCGATCTCGGCGATGTACTCGTGGGTGATGCGCTCGAGGTCCTTCTCGGCCCGTTCGAGATCGTCGGAGGAGATATCGCCGTCCTTCTCCAACGCTTCAAGGTCCTTTCGCGCCGCCCGACGGAGGTTTCGCACCGCCACCCGGCCCTCCTCCGCTTTGTGGTGCACCACCTTGACCATCTCCTTGCGGCGCTCTTCGGTGAGCTGAGGAAAGACCAGGCGGATCAGGGTGCCATCGTTGCCGGGGTTGATCCCAAGATCGGAATGCTGGATGGCCTTCTCGATGGCTTTCAGCGCTCCCTTGTCATAGGGCGTGATGACCATCAGTCGTGCCTCGGGGACATTGATTCCGGCCAGCTGCTGAAGCGGAACCTCGGAGCCGTAGTAGTCGACCTTCAGTTTCTCGACCAGGGCGGGCGCGGCCCGACCCGTACGAATGGTGGAAAAGTCGGCCTGGGTATGACTGACCGCCTTGGTCATCTTCTCGCGCGAGTCGGAGATGACCGCCTCGATGAAGTCGTCTTGGTCGGCTTGGCTGCCCATTAGCGCACAATCGTACCGATGGGCTCGCCCGCGAGGACGCGACGCAGGTTCCCGGGCTCCATGATGTTGAACACGACGATAGGGAGATCGTTCTCCTTGCAGAGGGTGATGGCGGTCAAATCCATCACCCGGAGCTCCCGGGCCAGGACCTCGGCGAAGGTGACGTGGTCGAGTTTCACGGCAGCAGGATCGGTGCGCGGGTCGGCCGTGTAGACGCCGTCGACGTCGCCGTGCGTGCCTTTCAGCAGCACGTCGGCCTCGATCTCGACCGCCCGCAGCGCCGCCGGCGTGTCGGTCGTAAAGAACGGATTGCCCATGCCCGCGGCAAAAACAACTACTCGTCCCTTTTCAAGGTGGCGCATGGCCCGCCGGCGGATGTACGGCTCGGCAATCTGGGCCATCTGGATGGCGGTCTGGGTGCGGGTGGGTTGGCCCTGGCGCTCGAGGGCGTCCTGCAGGGCCAATGCGTTGATGACGGTGGCCAGCATGCCCATGTAGTCGGCCGTGGTCCGGTCCATCCCGGCACCGGCGCCGACTGCCCCCCGCCAAATGTTGCCTCCGCCGACCACCACGGCCACCTCGGTGCCGAGTTCCCTGCGGACCTCGGCGATCTCCTGGGCAATGCGCCGGACGACCTCGCCGTCGATGGCGTCCACCGATGAGTCGCTGGCGAACGCCTCTCCGGACAGCTTGAGGACGACCCGCTTCCAGGGAGGACCGCCGGCCAAGTCAGCGCGACCTGGCTCGGCGCCTGATCCGGGCGGGGCGTGACTCAGCCACCGACGACGACCTGCGCGAAGCGGGTGACCTTGGCCTCACCCAGGGCGTTCGCGACGGTTTGCTTGTCATCCTTGGTGAATGGCTGCTCGAGTAGGACGCCGCCGGGTACGGCTTTGAAGAAGCCGTTGAGCTTGCCTTCCACGATCTTGGGGATGGCGGCCTCCGGCTTGCCCTCGTTGCGGGTCTGCGCCTCGAGGGTGGTCCGCTCCTCGGCCACCCGTTCGGTCGGCACGTCCTCCCGGCGAAGGTACTCGGGTCGAGCGAACGCGATGTGGACAGCCACGTCGTGGGCCAACTCCCGGGTCCCGCCCACCAACTCGACCATGACGGCGTTGACGCCGCGTCCGTTCTGCCCGTGCAGGTAGGTGTCGATGACGGCGTCGGGGCTATCGGTCTCGAAGCGCACGACCCGGCCGAGGGCGATGTTCTCCTTCAGGCTCAGGTTGAGGGCGGCGATCTCTTCAGCGCGTTCGGCCACCGCCTCGGTGTTCTTGGCCGCCACGATGTCCGCCAGCTCGGACACCAGCTTGACGAAATCGGGGGATTTCGCCACGAAGTCCGTTTCGCACTTCAGCTCCACGACGGCGGCGGCATTGCCGTTGACAGCCACCGCTACCGCGCCCTGGGTGTTCTCCCGACCGCTGCGGTTCTGGGCGCCGGCCAGGCCCTTTTCCCGCAGCCATTTCACGGCCGCGTCGAAGTCGTCCTTGGTGGCTTCGAGAGCCTTTTTGCAATCGCTGATGCCCGCCCCGGTGGCGGCCCGCAGCCTCTTGATATCGTCGATGTTGGCCATCGGAGGCTCACTCCTCGGTGGTCTCGGGGGGTACGGTGGCACCGGCAGGTGCCTCGGTTGCGGCGGTCGGCGCGACGGCCGGTTTCGGCGGGGG
>CAXMLU010000661.1:0-3787 GCA_964194255.1 uncultured bacterium | reverse complement strand
TCGATGCGGTCGATGCGGTCGATGCGGTCGAAGCAATGGCGGACGTACGCGGTGAGCACCCGCCGCAGATGGCCGTGTCCGAAGATCAGCAGGCGACGGAGGGGTGCGAGCCGATGGCGAAAGGGACGGCGAGGGCGACGAATGCGGCCAGCCAGACCATGAGCAGCCGACAAGGTCGCCGGCGCCCGGTGAGCGGGCCCTCCAAGTCGATGAGAGGTCGATCTTGCGGCATGCTCACCGGTTCCCCCCGGTCCGGCGGAGCCAGGTGCCCAGAACCGGCCATCCGCTGAGCACCGTCTCGGTCCCGGTATGCGCTCCACGGGCCTGTCGGGTCAACGCGCATCGCGGCTGCGTGGCGGAGCGCCAAGCCGAATGGTGCCCAGGGCGCCACCGTCGGTCGCCTGGGCACGGCCATGATCGGGGAACCCGCTCCGATGCCTGCGCCTTCCAGGTTCCCCGACGATGACCCGATTAAGGCGACGAGCCGGCATGCTGGCCAACTCGCCGGTGGGGCCGCTGCGGCTTACGGCTGGTTCGGACGGTCGGCGAGGACGGCCAGGAAGGCGGTGGCCCACGCCGCATGGTTCCGGACGAGGAGCGGGATGCGCTCGGGGGGCGCAGCGAGAGTGACCCAGCGGGGTCCTTTGACGGGGAGGTCGGTCCAGGGGTCGATCCAGGATCCTGGGGGGATCCAGACTCGTTGGGAGCGCTGACGGTCGTTCACGACCGGGGCCACGACGAGGTCGTCCCCGAGCTGGTATTCGTCGGGCAGTTTCCAGGCGTCGGGGTAGGCGGGATAGTCGACGAACAGCGGACGGGCGACTGGCAGTCCGTTGCGGTGGGCGCTGCCGGCGGCGGCTGCAAGGTAGGGTGTCAGCGACGCGTGGAGGCGGGCGTAGAGGTGGTAGAGGCCGACGGTGCGGTCGTTGCTCAACATGTCGATGGCGTCCCGGGCGTCGCCGAGCATGTCGCGCATGACCGGCGAGAAGGCCCCGAGCTCGAGCCATCGGTCCCAAAGGCTCCTCTTGGTCAGAGACGTTTGAAGGGACGAAGAACCCGGCGATGTCGGGACCCCACAGGGCCCATCCGGACAGGCCGCCGGAGAGCATGGCGGGCACCACTGAGCCGATCCCTCGGGCGGCATCCCAGCTTCGTTCCTGATCGCCTGTGAAGCGGACCGGGCTGGCGGCCTGGGAGCCGTCGTAGCCGCCGCGGACGAAGAAGACGGTCGAGCCTGGTTTGGTCCTCTGGCCGGTCTGCCAGGCGGCCTGGGCGATCTGGGCCGGGTACCGGTTGTGTTCAAGCCAGGCCGGGGTGCCATCGGCGTAGACGGCGTCGACGGGTGCGTCCTCACCGAAGTCGAGCATGGCCCCGTCGAAGCCAACCCGGTTGAGGGCGTAGGCGATGCGGTCTTGCCACCAGCTGGCAGCCGCCGGATTGGTGATGTCGATGTAGGCCCGCTGGTGCCAGGGTTGATGGAGTGGTCGGCCGAATCGGTCGACGAGGAGGAAGCCGCGACGCATTGCCTCGTCGTAGGCGGCCGTCCCCGGATACAGGAACGGGTTGAGATAGCCCAGGACCTTGACACCCATCCGGTGAAGGTGGGCGACGAGGCCGGGCAGGTCGGGATAGACGCCGGGCTGGATCGGCCCGTACAGTTTCCACGGCCAACCGAACCCGCTGTTGGGATCGACCGCGTCATACATCCACACCGCGTCGACAGGTGTCCCGCTGGCCTGCATGGCTGCGAGTTCGGCGACGACCCGGCCGCTGCCGCCGATGAGGGTCTTCCAGCTGCCAACCGCCCACGACGGCGCCAGAGGCGGGAAGCCAGCCAAGCGAGCATGACCGACGATCAGGTCCGCTGGACGGCCCACGAGCAGGTCAATCCTCGTCGTCGACTCGACGACGGTGACCCGAACGCACCCGGGGTGGGTAGCCCCCAGATCAAAGTGCGCCCCGGAGGCGGTGTCGAGGACGAGCCCGTAGCCTCGGCTGGAGGCAAGGAACGGGCTCGGGGAGTAGCTCGACGTTCGAGCCGGGTCCATGACACGGTCCTGGCTCCAGTTGTCCAGGCTCTGGCCGTTGAGCGTGGGCCCGCGGAACCGTTCGCCAAGTCCGAACAGTTCCTCTGCGGGGTGCAGCGGCCACGAAACGGTCACTGGGCCGGGCGCCGAGACGGTCAACGTCGTGCCCTTGCCGTCACCTCGTCGCAGGCCGACCGAGAGGTGTCCGGCTGGCCCGGCGCTCACGCGGAGGCCGGGGATGGCTGTGCCGGACACGGTCGTGCCGCGGTCTGGCCCGCAACGGCTCACGGACGGGGAAGAACCGCCGGACATGACCAGCGTCGAAGCGAGCGCAACCACCAGGAGTCCGGCTGCCCGACGTTCCCGGGGATCGGTCCTCAGGATCTCGGCTGCGGCCACCCCGCCGTCTCGCATGTCCTCGCCGCCTGTCTCCGAGGCAGTTGCATTCGCCGTTCGATTCTGCACCCGGCCCGCATTGCGCGGCAACAGCCATCCTCACGCCACTTGGAGCACGGGCGCGGCGACGGGTGGCGAGCAGCCCAGAACTTGGCAGCTCTTCACTTCGCCGATGGGAATCGGAGCTGAACTGTTCCGGGGTCGTCCGCCGGGCGGTGTGCACGGCAGCGACTGCAACAAGCGCGAAGCCTGCTCGTCGCTGCCGCGTCGTTGGGGATCCCGAGAGTTCTGGCCGTCACAGACGGCCCAAGATGCCTGGCAAACGGCGAGCTTGCGGTTGCCGCGCTGCGGCGGACGCTGGATCTGTCTAGTCGACGGCCTCGATGGCGATCCGGGCCACGGCGCCGGTCCATCGGTAACTCGCGGGTGTCAGGTCGCCCACGTTCGGCTGGATGCCGAGGTGCGGGTGGATGACCGCGCCCCTCGGGGGCCCGGACGAAGGGGTTGCCGCAACACGGCCCCGGAATGAAGGCCCGCAACTGGTTGTCCACCTCGCTGCCGCTGTCATACGCGCCCGTCTCCAGGGGTCTTGTCGTGCCCCGACAGGCGAACGGAGTCGAGCCCGGTGAAGCCGTCATTGGTGTTCACCAGCATGGTCAGGATGCTCAGTTGGTCCCCGGGCTCGGCGCTCACCACCTAGCTCTGCGAGGTCTGCGAAGCGATCGGGCCTCCTGCACCGGTGAACACCGACTCAACGCCGGCGAGCTGGGGTAACGCGGACAGGGCCGGGGTGTTGTTGGCGTCTTCGGCAATGGCGGCGACGACCTGGCTTGCGATCTGTGCCACACGTGCACTCCGGCGCGGTGCACGACGAACAGCGGAGGAGACAGCGGCTGATGGCCACCGGGGGTAGGCGCCGCTCCCGGCGTAAGGTTCGAGATGGTGACACGCCAGTGGTGAGAGCTGTCGGAACGAGCCGACGCAACCGAGGTCTGAGCGGCGATGCTCGGAGCCAGCAACGGAACTACAACAAGAACAGACGCTTCGTGGCGCTGTTGCGTTGTCGTTGGCGAGGCCGCGTGGATGCGAGGGGTCGTTGTCTTTCTCAGATGACGCGGGCGAGTTCGGAGAAGGCCGCCGCGACGCGGCGGCTGGCGGACAGATCCCCTCCAAGTTCGTAATGGCCTCGGCGTAGGTTCTGTACGAAGGCGTGCCCGGCGACGATCACCCGGGCGCAGCGTTGTCGTTTGAGACCGCGCATCGTGGCGAGTAGCGGGAGGGAGCTTCCCCCTCCCGCTCTCTCAGAACCGTACGTGACAGTCTCCCGTCATACGGCTCCCACAGTCCGGCGTGTGGGTGAAGCG
>CAXMLU010000660.1:0-3500 GCA_964194255.1 uncultured bacterium | reverse complement strand
AGACGAAATCTGGTCGATGGTATGGCCCGCGGAGTCGGCGGTACGGGACGCCACCCGCACCTCGTGAACCGTGCCGCCATTGGCGAAGGTGGCGTACGCCTGGGCCAGCTCCAGGGGGGTGATGGCCGACTCGCCCTGACCGATGGCCATGTTCACGTTGTCACCGGCGAACCAGCGGCCCTCCGGGAACGCAGTCGGATTCGCGTCATGGATCCGCTTCCGGGACTGGGGATCGGCCACTCGCCCCACCGTCTCGCCGACAGGAATCGAGGTGGGTTCGGCCCAGCCCAGCTGGTGGGCCACCTGTTGAATGGCGTCGTCGCCGAATCGGCTGCGGCCTTCCCACAGCTTGTTGCCCAGGTTGTAGAAGTACGAGTCACTCGACACCGTGAGAGCTCGAGTCAAGTTCACCGTGCCGTACGAGTGCTTGCCGGCGTTGAAGAAGGTCTGGGTTCCGACCTTCAGCGAGCCGGTGTCTACGTACGGGGTGTTCGGCGCGATCAGGCCGTCTCGCAGTGATGCGATAGCGGTCGCCAGCTTGAACGTCGAACCCGGGGAGTAGAGGCCCTGCACGGCCCGGTCGGAGAACGGAGCCCGGTTGGCAGGGTCGTTGAGCCGGGCGAAGTCGCTCGGTTTGATCCCGCCCACGAAGAGCGAAGGGTCATAGGTCGGGTTCGACGCGAGCGCGATCACCGACCCGTCGTTCGGATTCAACACGACTACTGCGCCGGCTGGAGCGACGAACGGCCTGCCGCCCGACTCTTTGTTGGTCACGGTGTGGGCGACCGTCAGGCCCTGGTCCAACGAGTCCTCGGCCAGCCGCTGGATGTTGGCGTCGATGGTCAGCCAGACGTCGTGTCCGGGCACCGGCGGCGTGCTGCCCAGGACCCGAAGGACGCGCCCGGCGATATTCACCTCGAGCTTGGTGATGCCGGGCGTACCGCGCAGGGCGTCCTCGTACGCCTTCTCGATTCCCGCCTTGCCGATCTCTTCACCCGGTTGGTACCCCTTGGCCTTGCGGGGAGCCAACTCGGCACCGTTGATCTCGCCCACATAGCCCAACAGGTGGGCGGCGAGGGTGCCCTGCGGGTAGATGCGCTCGGCGGCGAACGTCGCTTCGACACCGGAAAACAGATCCTGGTGCTCCCGGATGTACACGACCTTCACCTTGTCGGCGTTGGTGACCAGCGGGACGGGCTTCAGCGGGCTGTAGCGAGGGTCGTCGACGTTCTTCAGCAGATCCGCCACGGGGATGCCGAGCACGGCGGACAGCCGGCCGACCACTTCCGGATGCTTGTCCGCTTGTACACGCGTGATGGTAATGACCTGCACAACCCTGTTGTCGACGAGTGGGAAGCCGTTGCGGTCCAGGATGCGGCCGCGGGGAGCGGTCTCGTACACGAACGCCACGCTGTTGTTCTGCGCCTGGACCTGAAATGACGACGTGCTGATGACCTGGAGGAACCACAGCCGGGCGAAGAGGGTGGCGAAGAGGGAGAGGATGACGACGCCGAGGATGGCCAAGCGGACCCGGGCCGCGTCCGGGTTCCTGGTCGGGGCGGTCATCGGAGCGTCACGGACCGGGCGACGGACGCGTCGCGCATGGCCCACCGCATGAGGGCGACCATCGGCAGCGCACCGATCGCATTCATGGCCGCCACCAAGCCGGCGATCCTACCGAGCCCGCGCACGCCGGGGGTGAGGAGCTGCGTCTGGCCGAGCATGGCGCCGACGAGAGCGAACAGGACTACGCCGACGGCGCTGGCCACCAGCGCGGTCAGCAGTGGGATCCAGCGCGACGCCCGCAGCACGCCTCCCTGCACGGCCCCCACACCGAAGCCCACCAGCGCAAACACCAACGCGGAGAGTCCGATGGGGGTCTGCAGGAAGAGATCGGACAGCAACCCGGCGGCAAAGCCGACCGCCGCTCCCGATTCTTCGCCGCCGACCACACCTGCCGCGATCGTCATCAGCAACATGGCGTCTGGACACACGTGGCGGATCCGCCAGTCGGACACCACGCTGGATTGGAGGACGAGCACGACGCCGAGCAGCACGGTCACCTTGAGACGGACGGGAAAGCGGCTCACTTCGGCGCCCATTCGAGGACCTTGACGAGCTCGAGTTGCGAGAGATCGACGACCGGGTTGAGGGTCACGGCTTGCTGCAGTCCTCCGGCTCCGGGTCGCACCGAACGCACCTTCCCGACGGGGATGCCCGTCGGATAGAGGCCGCCTTGCAGGCCGCTGGTGAAGAGTACGTCGCCCGCCTTCAGCGGCGTCTTCGGGTCAGCCAGATCGACGCGGAGCGGCGCCGCCGGCCCGGTGCCCGTAGCCACACCGATGTCATTGTTGGGGAAGCGGATGCCGACGATCGAGGTTGGGTCGGTCAGCAGGAGGACCGTGGCGCGCGTTGCCGATGCCTCCAACACCCGGCCCACCAGCCCGCCCGCGTCGACAACCGGCATGCCCTTGCCAACGCCGGCATTGGTCCCGCGGTTGATTTCGACGGTGAGCTCGAAGTTCGACGACGTCGTGCCGAGCACCTGGGCCGATACCGTCGGGATGTCACCGACGAAGTCGAGGTGGGCCTGATCGAGCAGGGCCCGTGTCTGCCGTTCCGCATCCAACGCTTTGAGCTGTGCCACTCGGGCTTCGGCCAGCTGCTGTCGGAGCCGGGTGTTCTCGGCCTTTAGATCGCCGTAGTGGACGACCTCATGAAGGAAGTTGCCGACCGGTCGCAAACCGTCGCGGACCGTGCTCTGCACGGGGGCGAATGCATCTCGAGCCGATCCCCGCGCCCGCTCCAGTACACCATGCCCGCTCGAACGCTGATCAAGGGTGATCAGCGTGATCGCCGTCAGCAGCAGGAGGACGAGAACAAAACGAGGTCGAGCGGTTCGTCGAGAGATGGCCACGAGTCGACGCGTGGCGGCCGCGTCAGTGCGGGCTCGAGGAGATCAGGACCTGCTTGAGGGCCTCGAACTCCTCGAGGCACTGGCCACTGCCGATGGCGACCGAATGCAACGGGTTCTTGGCGACGATGATAGGCATCCCGGTCTCGGAATTGAGACGGACGTCGATGCCGTGCAGAAGCGCCCCGCCTCCGGTGAGGACAATGCCTTGCTCCATGATGTCCGCCGCCAGCTCGGGAGGCGTCTTGTCGAGCGTGACCTTGACCGCGTCGACGATGGCCGACACCGGCTCTTCGATGGCCTCGCGGATCTCCTCGGTGGAGGTCACGATGGTTTTGGGGAGCCCCGTGATCAGATCGCGTCCGCGAACTTCGGCGTAGAGCTCCTCCTCGAGCGGGCAGGCTGAGCCGAGGGCGATCTTGATCTCCTCGGCCGTGCGCTCACCGAGGGCAAGGCTGTACTCCTTCTTGATGAACTGGATGATCGCCTCATCGAGCTCATCTCCGCCGATACGGACGGACTGGCTGGTGACGATGCCACCGAGCGAGATCACCGCCACCTCGGTGGTGCCCCCGCCGATGTCGAC
>CAXMLU010000659.1:0-2543 GCA_964194255.1 uncultured bacterium | reverse complement strand
CGATATCGACGTTCTCCGAGACCGGCTCGTGACGGTGGTTGCCGATGACCGGCTGGCCCGCAGGTTGGGCGACGCCGCCAGGAATATCGCCGCGGAACGCTTCACCTGGGCCGCCTGCGCCGTCCGATGCCTGACCGCCTACCGTCGGATCCTCAACTGACCGAGGCGGTCAAACGACGTCGGCCCGGAATCCCCCGAAGGCCACCGGGGACTCCCAGATACGGACGGAAAGGACTTCGCCGCCCGCCTGCCGGACGGCCCCGGCCATGGCCCGGTGCGCCCATCGGGCGAACGCCTCGACCGTGACCGTGTCGCCGAGAACGATTGCGTCGAGGTCAGCGTCGCGGACTCTGTCTGCGATCGCGTGCAGGGCCGCGTCGAGTACATCAAGATCACATACCATGCCCTTGTCATCAAGCTCGAACCGCTCGACGACGACTTCGATCTTGTAGTCGTGCGAATGGCGCTCGCCCTCGGGGCCCGGCATCCCTGGCATGACGTGAAAGGCCCGGACGTCCACGCTTATGCCCACCTCAAACATGAGACTCATGTGTAACACAAGGCGGCGTGCACGAGCCCGGGTTCGCCCCGATCGACGGCCGCGAACGCGTCTGCACCGTGCACGAATGGAAAGCTGTGCGTGGCTAGGAGCTCGACCGGTAACGTGGCCAGAAGGCCACTTGCGACGAGGCGACGGCGAGTGACGTTCCACCGCCCACTGAGTTTGGCCGGAATCGTGGAAACCTGGGTGCTACGGATGGACAGCCGGCGGCGATGGAAGTCGGCCCCCAGCGGCAGAGTTACCTCTTTGGTGCCGTACCACGAAACGACGAGTACCTCTCCCTCGTGGTCGAGAAGCCCGAGAGCGTCGTGGAGCGCCTCGGGCCGGCCGCTCACCTCCACGACGAGGGGGACGCGGCCAGAGCGACCGTCGCGTGAGAGCACACCCGGCAGTTCGTCCGGTGTCGCCGCCTCCACGCCTGCTCGTTCCGCGACCATCCGACGCCAACTGAGCGGGTCTGTTCCAATCACCCGGGCGCCGGCGCGTTGGAGCAACAGCGCGCACAGAATGCCGACCGGACCCAATCCCATCACCATCACGAGTTCTTCCAGGATGGAGCCGGCATCGAGTGCGACCTGCAGTGCGGTTTCGACCAAGGGGAAAAGGGTGGCCAGCCGCGGATCGATGTCGTCGATGGGCACCACCTCCTCAGCGCGTGCGACGAACAAGTCCTGATGAGGGTGAAAGGCGAAGACCTGCCGGCCCTCTGTCAAACCATGCGGACCGGAGCGCTCGATGCGGCCGACACAGCTGTAGCCATAGCGGAAGGGATAGTCAAAGGTCCCGCTGAGCGCGCCGATCCGCTCATCGATGGGAAACGTGCGATCGAGCTGCCCGCGGTAGGCCAACATCTCCGTGCCGGGGGATATACCGGACCAAAGAGTCCTCACGAGAACCTCGTGCTCACCGGGTTCACGGAGTTCGACGTCTCCTATCGCGACCCGACCCGGACCCTCGAACACAACGGCACGGGCCCGTCGCATCCCTGTTTCACTATCGGTCATCCCGGTTACATCTTCGGAGATGCTCCAACGGCGTGCAAACGGGCTCACTCCGCGGCCCCGGGAGTTGACGCGGGTCCCGCTCCCCACCCGATTCGGGCTATTCGAGGTGCGCGCCTTCGAATGTGGGTCAGGGTTGGTCTACCTGGCCCTCGTCCGAGGAGAGGTCGAGGGCCAGTCCGATGTCCTCACGCGAGTTCACTCCGAATGCTTGACCGGAGACACGCTGGGCTCGCTCCGCTGCGATTGCGGCGTGCAACTCCACCTCGCCTTGCGGGCCATCGCCGGTGCCGGGACAGGCGTGTTGGTTTACGTCACCGGGCACGAGGGGCGTGGTATCGGGTTAATCGACAAATTGCGGGCTTACGTCGAACAGGATCTCGGCGCTGACACTCTAGAAGCCAACCTGCGGCTAGGTCTGGTAGCCGACGGACGTGACTACGCTGACGCGGCCGCGGTCCTGCAGGTACTCGGGGTGCGCTCGGTGCGCCTTCTCACCAACAACCCCGGGAAGGTCGAAGGCCTCCGATGCGCAGGGATCTCCGTAGCCACGGTAGAGCCCTTGGCGACCGCTCCGCACAGCCGAAATCTTGCGTATATGCGCACCAAGCAGCGCCGGCTATTCCATGCAGAGCCGACCGGCGACATCATCGCCGAGCAAATATTCCCGGAGATGTCTCGGGCAGTGGACGCCAGCGAACTCATCGGCGCCGTCCGACAGCACGAGGCGCGCCCATACGTCGTCCTCAAATACGCCCAAACCCTCGATGGGCGCATTGCCACCTCAACGGGCGACTCCAAGTGGATTAGCGGGGAAGGCGAACGACGAATCTCCCATGCTCTCCGGGCCGCTTGTGACGCCGTGCTCGTCGGGGTCGGAACGATACTCCACGACGATCCGCAGCTGACCGTCCGGATGGTGCCTGGCGCGTCGCCCGCTCGGGTCGTGCTCGACTCCACACCTGTCTCTTATACACATC
>CAXMLU010000658.1:0-1797 GCA_964194255.1 uncultured bacterium | reverse complement strand
TCCCGATGGCATCGTGTTGTTCAATCTGGCCACGCCGACCGACCGGCGCATGGTGGCTCTCGGCGGTTCGGCCCGGCAACCTGTTCCTGGCCGGCCCGGACGGGCCGCTGTTGATCAACGACGAGTCCGACGATCGGTTCGTCGAGATGAGCCTCCCCGACGGCCATGTGCTCGTATCAGAAGGTCGGCCGCCGACCGCACGACAGCATTGCCGTCGGTCCGACACCGCCTTCGTCGCCGACGAGCTGGTCAGCACCATCCACATCGTCCGGCACGGTGTTGTTGTCGGGGTGGTGCCCGCCCCGTTGCAACCGGGCGGCAAGGCCGCAGCCCCGGACGGCTCCCGGTCATCGGGCAGCCCGGCCGCGCTCAGATCCGCTCGGCAATGATCGACCTGGTCGATGGAGGCGAGAGAGGCGCACCGAGGAAGCTCGTACCGGGTACGAGTGGGCTGGTTCCTGCCGGCTGGATCGTGCTGGCGGCCGTCCGATCGTGTAAGCGCAAGCCAGCCTTCGCTACGCCTACCATCAGGCGTTGCACGAAACGGTTCAGCGGGCGGGCGACACGGTGCGGGCCGGGCCGTCGGCCGCGGCCTGATAGTAGGCGTCGGGCAGCCACCCAAGGTGGTCCAACGCGGCCTCAATGAACGGTGAGCAACTAAGCTATTGCCTCGGCCAGCGGTCGCACGGCGACTTGATAGGCGGCGGAGTGCCGGCCACTCCATTGCGCTGCACATGGCGGCCGCCACCTCGTCGGCCAGCGGCGGGGCTCCGCAACCTTCGAGGGCCGGATCGCTGTCGCACCTGGCGAGCCATCGATCATGAATGGCATCTGGATCGATTCTCACAGCGGCGGCAAGCAAGAGGCCTCGGTGCCACGCGATTATCGCATCCGCGTGTACCCGGTGGGCGCTGGGTCACATCCTCGCGAACGTGACCCAGAGCCCGATGAACAGGACACCGACACGAACTACTTGGTGTTTACGGTGATCTTGGCTATGCCGACCGGGAAGCCTGCGGTCAGAGCGGTCGTACTGTACGTCTTGTCCAACAAATCGGCGGCCTCCTTGGTCAGGGTGACCGTCGTTCCCTCGAGAACGGCCGTACCGTCAGCGTTTGCCGCGAGCGGCTTGAGGGTGCGACCGTCGAGAAAGAACAGCGGAGCGCTCTGGGCGGCGACTGTGCCGTTGGCGGTGACCTTGCCGGTCAGAACCGATGCCCCCGGATCGATAACGAAGTCCGACAGTTCGACCGTGATGCCTCCGCCAGTGAGCGAGAGGCCACTGCCGTCATGACGAATGCTGCCCTGAACGTACGGGCTGATCGAACCCGGCGTGAAATACGTCACATTGCCACCGGTGATCGGGAAGGTGGCCACGCCGCCAGTAATTGTGGCCTTGCCGGTTGGCGCCGGCGTGAGTTTGAGGGACGTCAGGCCTTGCACGAACATCGGGTCGAGGGTGACCGAGGTCTCACGCCCCGAGAGCGTGTCGATCTTGGCGACCGGTTTGGCAGCGGCCGTGCTGCTGCTGCTGCACGCGGCAAGGCCGGCAAGTGAAGTGATGGCCAGGATGAAGAGAGCTGGCTTGTAGATGCGCAAGGGGGTTTCCTCCGTCGGGCCGGCGCGCTGCGCCTGGCGCTCTTATGGGGTGTAGCAGACAGTCTTCGTAGCTGACCCCTGGTGCGGATGACGTGGAACGGCGCGTCGGGCGCCGGCCGATACGACTTACGGCTCCGGTCGGGTGGAGGACGGAAAGCGAGGCGCTAGCACATCTCTACCTACAACAGCACCGGAGTG
>CAXMLU010000657.1:0-6399 GCA_964194255.1 uncultured bacterium | reverse complement strand
GTGGAAGACCGCGAACGCCGCCTCCGGCCGCGGCCGTGCGCGCGCCAGCAGGGTCGGAAAGGCCACCCCATGGAAGGTGTTGTCGAGCCGGCTCCAGGTGGTGACGCAGTGGATGTCGCAGCTGATGTCGACCGCCGGCAGCGCCTTGAGCTCGTCGAGGCTCAGCTCCAGCTCCGCCTCCACGGCACCGTACACGCGGAGCCTCCAGCGCTCCAGGTCCGCCGGCTTGTAGTGGGGGGTGGGCCCGTAGTGGAGCACCGGCCACTTCTGTGTCAGCACCTGGCCCGGCGGGAGCCGGTGCGGATCGGCGACCACCCGTGGATCCGGTGGCTTGCGGCTGAACAGGCTCACGGCACCCGGATGCTAGCGGTCGCCCGGGCCTCCCGGCCGGGTCCGAGGCCGCGTGACCCCGGATCAGGCGCCGGCGCCCGTCCTCACCTCGGACGCATAGCGGGGCAGGTGGACGTCGTCGCGGCCGACGAAGCGGATGGCGGCGGCCACGCGCCGGTGCCCGGCCACCTCGCCGACCTGCCGGTGGATCTCCAGCGCCACCCGGCGGTAGCTCTCGTGGCCCTGGGGTGAGGTGCGCAGCTCGACCAGGTGCATCAACTCGCGGGCGTTGAGCCGCAACTGGTAGCGCAGCCGGTGCCCGAGAGTGGCGCAGTACTCCGCCTGCGCCGGGCAGGTCTCGAGGAGCGCCGCGTGAACCGCCTCGGCGCGCGCCACTGCGGCGCGCCAGGCCTCCCCCACCCCCGCCGCGTCGACCTCGGGTGGCACCGCCGCCCCCAGCTCCACCCCCAGCCGCTGCCACTGCACGGTGAGCAGGCGGTGGCGCTGCAGGTCGCGGAAGGCGCCATAGTCCGACACCACCTCGACGGTGTACTCGGTGTGCTCAAAGCCCCGGCCTGGCCGGTGCCGCCGGTTGCCCCGCCGGCCCGTGGCGACGGCGAAGAGCTCGTCGAGGCGGGGGGCGCCGAGGGCTCGAAGTGCCGTCAGCATCGCCTCCTCGCCGGTCTGCGCGTGCGGGAAGAGCGCGCCGGCCAGGATCCGGAGCTCGCCGTCGTTGTCCCAGCGGACCAGCCGGACGCGGCCGCCGCCGGTGACCTCGGCGCCATCGGAGACCTCGGCCGACAGCGGGACGGCGGCCGCGGCCGCGGCCAGCCCCTCTCGGGTGTCCCGCAGGTACTCCACCCAGGCGCCACCGCGATCCGGCCGGTCCAGTCGCGTCAGGAAGTCGGGAATGACGGCCATGAGCTGCGTCGCCACCCGCTCGGCGTAGGCGTTGGCCTCGGGGAGCGGATGGGCACGCAGTCGCATGACCACCTGCTCCAGTGCCTGGGGGCTGGCGAAGATCCCGACGTTGCTGACCGTGGCCGCGGGCAGCAGCGCCCGGCAGATGTCGAGTGCCAGGGCCCGAATGGCCCGCGTCCGCGCCTTGGCATCCGCCTGCCCGGGCAGCCTGGCGTCGAGGTGGGCGCGAACCGGTCGCAGCACGGCCGCATAGGTGTCGAACAGGCCGTCCATGGCCTGGCGATAGGCGGCGCCAACGGGGCCGGCGTCCACCTCGGGGTCGATGTGATAGCGGTGACGTCCACCCGGCTTGTCGGTGTAGGCGATGTAGCGGGTGGACTGCTCCAGGTAGGACATGAGCCGGCCCCACTCGAGCACCTTGGTCAGCACGTTGGAGGCCTGCTCGCAGGCCAGATGGACCCCACCGAGTTGGGCCACCGAATCGTCGCCGTATTCGAAGAAGACCCGGGCGTACAGCTCATCCGCCCTGGCCAGGCCCACGGTGGCATCGATCGTCTGGTCGCCGGTGATGTCCAGGTCGCCGACGAACTCTTTGAGGAACAGCCGGCGCAGCGACAGCGCGGATCGCGAATACCGGGCGAACAGCGCACCCTTGACCACCTCGGGCAGGTTCACCAGCGCGAACACCGGTTGGTCGAGGTTGGTGACGTAACGCCGCAGGATGGCGGCTTCGTCGTCGCTGAACTGCTCGGCGGCGTAGAGAGACATCCGGCTTCCGACTCTACGGGTCAGGCCACTGTGACGGGCGGACCGCGCTGGGTGAGATCAGTCTCGTCCGCGCCGATCCGAATGGCCTGAATCGAATGCTTCAGACCACTACCGTGATGGCATCAGGTTCGGCCCGTGCGGACAGGGTGCAAACCCGCGCCACCCGCTCCCCGTCGAGCCACACGCTTCGCGGTGAGGCGAACTCCACCTGGACAGCCGCCACCCGTCGTTCACGGATCCGGGGATGAGGCAGGTGGGCGCCCAGCGGCAGCCGGCCGCGCACCTTGGGGAGGTCGGCGAGAGTCAGCGAGCCCTCATAGGTGTCGAGCAGGCCGTCGTTGGGATGGGCTCGGGGCCCGAGGTTCCACGTCCCCAACCACTGGGCGTTCATGGCGACGAAGCACTCTCGCCACAGGGCTCGGCGGGCGACCAGGTGGGCGACGAAGAGATGGAGGCGACCGTCGAGCAGGACCTCGCCGAGATCGACCCGGAACGCCATGGCGTCCGGCGTGGACAGTCGGGCCCGATCGCCGGGCCCGGCCAGCGTCCGGCACAGGTCTCCCCCGAGGAGTCCCAGCGTCGGGAACGGCCGGTGGTCTCGGCGGGCCTCTTCCAGCACCCGGCGGGCCTCGCGGTCGCTGGCCACGACCACGCCGTCGCTGGGCAGAGGGCCGGGCGCACCCCACGGCTGGCCCTTTTCGATCGTCACGGCGCGGCCGGGCGGTCCTCAGCGACAACCGCGGCGTCAGCGCCGACCGCGGCGTCAGCGACGGCGGCGGCGTCAGCGACAACCGCGGCGTCGACCGCGACCACCGATGAGGCGGCCACCACCCCCCGGAACAGCTGATCGGCCGCCTGCCGGGCGGCGGCGGCCGTCTCCGGGGTCGGCGCCACCTCTGCGACCTGGCGGAGCAGGTCAATCAGCTGCTTCACGTTTCGGACAAAGTCGCCGCCCGACATCTCCTCGTCGGCCATGACATCGTCGAGGTCCTGGCCGGCGGCCCACGCCCACGCCAAGGGCAGGAAGCCGGGCTGTGGGGGCCGGCTGAACGGCAACCCGGCCTCGTCCTCGGCCGACGTCAGCTCCTCGGCCAATCGGTCCATTTCCACCCACCGCTCGCGCACCACCGAGGAAGGGAACCAGGCGGCGGGTTCGGCCCCAGGCCCACGCGGTTCATAGGTGAAACAGGACACCAGGCCGGCGACGGCCGGCGCATCGAGACCGTCCAGCAGCCCCATCTCGAGACATTCGGCGACCAGCAGATCGGACTCGTGATACAGCCGGGCCAAGCGGCGGCCGCGGTCGGTGAGCGACCAGCCGTCGATATAGCCCCACGACTCCAGCACCCTGAGCACACGGTCGAACTGGCGGGCGAGGGATTCGGTGCGGCCCCGTATCCGTCGCTCCAACCGCTCGACGTCCCGCGCCAGGCGATCGGCCCGGTCGGCGGCGCGCACGTGGGTGGCGGCGTCCGGGCAGCTGGCCACCGGGTGGGCTTCGGCGGTCTCGGCCAGGGCCACGGCGGCGGATCCCCGATCGCGGGCCGACGATCGGGTCACGCCCACCAGCCCGTCGCTACGGAGCCGGACGGCCACCAGGGCAGACGCGACCTGGCGCTGGAACCCATGGTTGTTCGGCGCATACGGGGTGGGCAGATCGACTCGGGCCACTGGTCGGGGGGGTGCGGGGAAGTCGCGAGGACCCAGGGACAGCATGCGGCGCGCAGGCGTGATCGCCTTCACCCGCACGTCGCCGCCTTTGCGCCGCGACGTAGACAGCACGACGACCCGCCCTCCGGATTTGCCGCCGGGCACGACCACCACGTCGCCTGGCTTCAGCCGTTCGAGCGACAAGCTGACTTCGGCCAGTCCCGACGGGCGGTGGGCGGCGGCGGCCGACGCGGTGCGCAGGAGCTGGCGGTAGCCCTCGATACCACCCCGCTCGCAAGTGGCGGCGGCTCTCGCCTCGGCCAGCAGACCGCCAATGCGCTCGAGCTGAGCTTCCAAGCGGACCACGTCGGCGTCGGCCCGGTACTGGGCAAACGACAGGTTGAGCAGATGATGGGCGAGGTCAGGCGGATACCGGCGCACCAGGTTGGCCGCCATGTTGTAGGTCGGCCGGAACGAGGAGGTCAGGGCGTAGGTCCTCGTTCCCGCCAGCCCGGCGATCTGATCGAAGGGCACGAACGGCGACCACAACACGACGGCGTGGCCCACTTCGTCGATGCCGCGCCGGCCCGCCCGACCGGTCAGCTGCGTGTACTCCCCCGGCGTGAGGAACTCGTGGCGTTCGCCGGTGAACTTGGTGAGCTTCTCGATCACTACGCTGCGGGCCGGCATGTTGATACCGAGTGAAAGTGTCTCGGTGGCGAACACCACTTTCACCAGGGCGGCGGCGAAACAGGCTTCCACCGCCTCCTTGAACGGGGGCACCAACCCCGCGTGGTGGGCGGCGATGCCCGCCTCCATCCCGGCGATCCAGCCGGCGTAGTCGAGAACGCCCAGGTCGTCATCCGACAGCGGGGTCAGCTTGGCTTCCACCAAGGCGCGGATCTGCCGTCGCTCCTCGGGCGCGGTGAGACGAAGGCCCTCGCGGAGGCACTGGGTCACGGCGTCATCGCAGGCGGCGCGGCTGAAGATGAAGTAGATGGCTGGGAGCATCGACTGCTCCCGCAGCAGCTCGACCACTTCCGACCGCCGGGGCGTGTACAGCCGCCCCCGGGACCGGCCCCGCATCCCGGCATGGCGCAGGGTACGAGAATCGATGGCGACCGCCTCGGGGTTGGGACGACCATCCACAAACGTCGGCAGCAGGAGGAGCCGCTCCGACGCTCGGTCACCGAGCAGATAGAGGTTCTGAAGTTCGACAGGACGGTGCTCCTCGATGACGGTCTCGGTCGTGCCGCGAATAGTGCGGATCCAGTCGGCGAGCTCCTCGGCATTGGACACCGTCGCCGACAGGCACACCAGATCGACATCGGCCGGGGCGTGGATGATCACCTCCTCCCAGACCGGTCCCCGGTAGGCGTTCTGGAGATAGTGGACCTCGTCGAGGATCACGTAACGGAGTCCTGTCAGCGATCCCGAGCTGGCGTAGATCATGTTGCGGAGCACTTCGGTCGTCATCACGACGATCGGCGCATCTCCGTTGATGGCATTGTCGCCAGTGAGAAGACCGACGCGATCGGCTCCGTGCGTTCGCACCAGGTCGCCGTACTTCTGGTTGGAGAGAGCCTTGAGCGGCGTGGTGTAGAAGGCCTTCGTCCCCTCGGCCAGCGCCTTGGCCACGGCATATTCCGCCACGACCGTCTTGCCCGAGCCGGTGGGGGCGGCCACCACCACGGAATGGCCGCGATCGAGCGCCTCGAGGGCTCGAATCTGAAACGCATCCAATGCGAAGCCGAGCCCGGATACGAACGCCGTCCGCAACCCGGCGGTCGCCGAAGTCACTTCTTCAAGATCCGCCCTATGAGGATGGAGAGTTCGTAGAACACGCACATCGGGAGGGCCATACCGAAGAAGGAGTACGGGTCGCTACTCGGCGTAATGACTGCAGCCACCACGAAGATGACCACGATGGCCGGCCGGCGCCACTTCCGCAGGCGGGCGCTCGGGACAACACCGGCGATCTCGAGAAACACCAGCACGATCGGGAACTCGAAGGCCAGACCGAACGCCGCCATCAGGAGCACATACAGGTTGATGTACTTGCTCGGGCTGTAAAACGTCTGGATGTTGTTTCCGCTGATCGAGATCAGCCACTGGACCACCTGGCGAAAGGTGACGATGGCGACCGTGGCTCCGAGACAGAACAGCGCTATCGACGCAATGATGAATGGAATGGCGTAGCGCTTCTCTTTCGGGTGGAGACCCGGCGTGATGAAGCGCCAGAGCTCCCAGAGCACGATCGGTGAGGCGAGGAAGAGCCCGAGAAACCCGGAGACTTTTAACCGGGTGGCGAAGCCCTCCAGGGGATCGGTGATGAGCAGCTTGCATCCGCCGACCGCATTCTTGTGACCCACCACCTGGCAATACGGGTGGACGAGAAAGGCCAGGACGTGGTTGTACAGAAAGAAGCCGAGCAACGCTCCGACCGCGATAGCTGCCACCGAGATGATGAGCCGCCGGCGCAGTTCCGCCAGATGCTCCACGAGCGACATGCGTTCCATGCCGTCGTCATTCGGCCCAATCGTCGGGTCATCGGTCTTGATGGCGATGGCGAACTCCCGGCCGGATCAGTTCAGCGAAGGATCGTCGGGCGGCGCCGGCAGCTCAGGCCGAGTTGACGGATACACCGGAGTCGAGGGGCCCGGCTCGGCGGGGGGGGCCGGCTCAGCGGGAACGGCATCCACGCTGGGGCTGTCCCTTATACACATCTCC
>CAXMLU010000656.1:0-5190 GCA_964194255.1 uncultured bacterium | reverse complement strand
GTACTGTGTTGAGCCCTGCAGGAAAGCGGTCACAAAATCATCGGCGTAGTGGAGACCACCAGGAAACTGGGGCGCATTCTCACCTTGCCACGTGCCCTCATCCATGACCATGAGCTTCTCGGCGCCCCGCCGGCCCGGCCACACCGGGTCGCCCCCAGGATTGCCCATATGGACCATCAGCGTGAAGACCTTGCCTTGGCGCACAGTCTGCACGCCCCGCATGATCTCGTCGGTGGTCAGGTAGTTGAGGCTCCCAAGCTCGTCGTCCGGCCCCCACTTCCCCCAGTTCTTCGGAGTATCTGCACCAAGGATCTCGTTCATCGGCGGCGTGTCGGGCATCAACGGCTCCTTTCCAGCAGTTATCGGGACGCGTAGCGGTCCCGCAGCTCGCGCTTGAGGATCTTCCCGCTCACATTCTTGGGTATCTCGTCGGCAAAGAACACGTTCTTCGGCTTCTTGAAGCCGGCCAGGCGCCCGCGACACACAGCCACGATGTCGGCTTCCGAGGCCGTCGCGCCGGGGCGAAGTACCACGACCGCGGTGATGTTTTCCCCCCAGGTCGGGTCAGGAAGCCCGATCACGGCGACCTCACTTACCGCGGAGTGGGCGTAGAGCACTTCTTCCACCTCGCGCGAATACACATTCTCGCCTCCCGTCACAATCATGTCCTTCTTCCGGTCGACGATGTAGAAGAACCCTTCCTCGTCGCGCCGGGCCATGTCACCGGAGTGGAACCAGCCGCCGGCAAAGGCGGCCGCTGTCCCTTCCTCGTTGCAGAAGTAGCCCTTCAGGACCTGCTCGCCCTGGACCACGAGCTCACCCACCTCTCCGGGCCGACACTCCCGCTGATCCTCGTCGAACACTTTCACATCCGCCATGCACATCGGCTGACCGCACGCGGCCAGAAGATGCTCTTCGCCCTTGATGGCGCGCTCGTGCACCTCCTTCGGGTGATTGAGGACGTTGCCTCCGAGTTCGGTCATCCCGAACCCGGAGTAGACGATCGGACCGAAGCGGTCCATCGCTGTCTTCAACACCTCGACCGGCATGGCGGCTGCGCCGTAGGCGAGACCGGTGAGAGTATCGAGGCGGTACGAGCCGATCTTCGGATGCTGGAGAAGAAAGTTGACCATCGTCGGCGCCAGCGCGCTCGACGTGATGCCGTACTCATCGACCATTTGCATCCACAACTCAGGATCGTAAGCTCGCATGAGCACGACAAGACCGCCCCGGAGCATATTCACGGTCACCGAGTAGCCGGCCACGTGGCAGAGCGGAAAGGCCATCAAGCTCCGCTCATTGGGACCGGGCTGGTACTCGATCACCGACTCAACGGCGGCTGCGACGAGGCCCCGGTGGGTGAGCATCGCGCCCTTGGGAAAACCGGTCGTGCCGCTTGTGTAAATGAGCCAGGCGGTGTCGTCCTCGCCGACCTGCACCTTCGTCGGTGTGGCCTGGGCCGCGCCGAGGAAGTCCTCGAAGTCCATCACACCGTCGGCTCCGCCACCGATCACAATCACCGTTTCCAGGGAGGGTATCTCCGGCAGCACCGACTCGATCAGCTCGTGGTACTTCGACTCCACCACCAGGACGCGCGCCTCGGCGTCGTTGAGGATCCAGGCCCACTCCTTGGGGTTCAACCGGTAATTCAAGAATGTGAGGGCCATCCCGGCGGTCGGTACGCCGTAGTAGCACTCCACGTACTCCGGCACGTTTTCGGCCAGGATTCCGACCCGGTCGCCCGGCGATGCCACGCCGAGCAGCGCGTTGGCGAGCCGCAGGCGTCGGGCGTCGAGTTCGCCATAGGTGCGCTCCTCCTTGCCCCCGACCAGAGCGATGCGGTCTGGCGCCCTCCGCGCGTTGAGGCTGATGATGTCACCAAGCAACATGGCGCCTCACCTGATCGCCAAGGGGTTGATAGGTGAGCCCACCGCGCGGGAGAACTTGAGAGGCGGTGCACAGAAGAAGAAGTCCCAGGTGTTGTCGGCCGCACAGTCGGCGGCCAGTTCTTCGAAATCGAGGATCTCACCGAGCGTCATGCCCATGTCGCGGATGAGAACCATGTGGACATTGAAGACGCAGTCAGGGGTCTCCCCCGGAAGAGCTTCGATGGCCCAGTTGTCGGAAGCGACGACGGCCACGTCGCGCTCTCGAAGCCAGGCGCAACAGTCTTGGCCCAGGCCCGGTTCGCCGGCCATGAACGAGACGGGGTCGTGCTCGGTGAGGAACTTCTTCCGCCAACCAGTCCTGAACAGCAGGATGTCACCGCTGCCGACCGCCACCCCACCCTGGCGCTCGATGGCTGCATCGAGATCGGCCGGTGTGATCACCTCGCCGGCCTGCAACCACTCGACTTCCTTCAACGCGGCGATGTCCAAGAGCACGCCTCGCCCGGCTATGCCCTTGGCCTGCTTGTCGATCGCATTGTGGGCGGCACCCTTCACCGTGACATCGTGGGCCGGCCAGCCGTTGTACAGCTGATCGTCGTAGTACACGTGGGCCAGCGAGTCCCACTGAGAGGCACCCTGAAGCGGCATGAAGACATAGTCATCGGCGTACTTGAAGCCCCCGGGGAAGACCTGGACGTCACCAGTCTCCGACATGAGCCGCACCGGGTTGATGCGCCCGCCCCCCGGCTGGGGACCGTTCTCGTCGAAAGGGATGCCAAGATCGAAGACTCGGCCCTTCTTGATGAGCTTGGCGCTCTCGACGAGCTTCTCGGGCGTGATCAGGTTGGTCGTGCCACGCTCGTCGTCGGCCCCCCATCGGCCCCAGTTGCGCAGCCGGGCGCCGACCGAACGAACGTCTTCGATGATGTCAACTTTGCCCATGCCTGGTTCTCCCTATTAGTCCGTGTACTCGGCCCGCAAGGAGGTCTTCAACACCTTGCCACTGGCGTTGCGAGGCAGAGCCTCGACGATCACGACTGAGGTGGGCTTCTTGTAGGAAGCCAGCCGCCCCTGGCACCACGCGACGATCTCCGCCTCGGTCGGAGGGTCAGCCGGGTCGACGGGAGCGACGATGGCGCGCGGTGTCTCGACCCAGCGCTCATGGGGCACGCCGATGAGCGCGACCTCGCGGACCTTGGGATGGGCGTCGATAATCGCCTCGACTTCGGCACAGTAGATGTTTTCCCCGCCGGAGACGATCATGTCCTTCTTGCGATCGACAACATAGATGAAACCTTCCTCGTCCAACCGGCAAAGGTCTCCTGAGTGGAACCACCCGCCGGAAAACGCCTCGGCCGTCGCCTCGGGGTTGTTCCAGTACTCCTGCAGGACGGTAGGCGCCCGGTAGACGATCTCGCCTGGCGCGTCCACGCCGACGTCGTTCATCTCGTCGTCGACGATGCGAGCCTCGACGAGCGGCACCGCCCGGCCGACCGACCCCATCTTCCTGATGGCATCCGCGCCCTTCAGGACGCACGTCACCGAACTCATCTCGGTCTGGCCGAAGGCGTTGTAGGTAGGCACAACTGGAAACGTCTCGGCCATCACCTGGAGCACGGACGGCGGCGCGACGGAGGCCCCCCAGGAGATCCGGCGGAGCGAGAGTTTTCGATCCTTGACGCCCGGCACTTCGCAGATCGCCTTCCACTGCGTAGGCACGAAGTAGCAGCCAGTGATCTGCTCCCGCTCGAGCATGTCGACAACCTCGGCGGCGTCGAACTGGCCCGACGGCAGTATCACCGCTGTGCCACCGAGCATCAGGTAAGGAAGAATGCCGTTGAGGCCTCCGATGTGGAAGAGGGGCAGACCCGACAACCACACCTCGTCCTCGCCGTTGATGCCCATGGCCGTCAGCATGGTGACGGTGTTCATGAGCAGGTTGAAGTGGCTGAGCACGGCCCCCTTGGGCCGACCTGTGGTGCCCGAGGTATACATGATGAAGGCCCGGTCGTGCTCGTTCACGTCGATCTGAGGGTCCATCGGTGAGGCCTTGGCCAGGGCCGCCTCATAGAGCTCTGCCCCCGGACCTGCCTTTTCGGCGTCGTCCCCGAGCACGAAGCACACACCGATTCCGGGTGTGCGGGACCGCACTTCGCCGGCCAGGGAGGCCAATCCGGCATCGACGACCAACGCCGTCGACCCGCTGTCCTGGGCAATATAGGTGACCTCGTCAGCGACCAGGCGGAAGTTGATGGGGACGCAAATAGCCCCCAACCGGCCACAGGCGAGATAGGTCTCCACCATCTCGATGCAGTTCATGGTGAGCGTGGCGACCCGATCACCCCCCCCGATCCCGCGTTCGGCCAGGGCATTGGCAAGCCGGCTAACCCGCTCGTCTAGTTGGGCGAAGGTTCGGCTCTCGTCCCTGAACCTGTAGGCGACCTTGTCGGGCTGCTTGCGGGCGACCCGGGCGAGTTGCTCACCGTGGGACATTCTCCGAGCGGCCCGAAGGCCGGCCATCGCATCCACCAGATCCTCCCCCTCTTCGCGCTGTCCTAACACCCACGCGTAGCCTATTGACAAGCGCGGCCGCGGCTACGACCATCACTGTTATCCGACTTGATCTCGATGTCAACGTCAGTCATAGGAAGAGAGCTTCCTTTGGACTTCGAACTGCCTCCCCACCTGCCCCCGCTGCTTCGCGACCTCGACGAGTTCATCGCGGCGGAGATCAAGCCTCTCGAGGAGGCGAACATCAAGTTCTTCGACAAGCGCCGCGAGCCCGCTCGTACGAGCTGGGACGAGGACGGCACGCCAGCCAAGGAGTGGGAAGATCTCCTCCGGGAGATGCGCCGCCGGGCGGACACCGCCGGGTACCTTCGCTACGGGCTGCCTGTCGAGCTAGGCGGCAAGGGAGGCTCCAATCTCGACATGGCCGTGATCCGGGAGCACCTGGCTCACAAAGGTCTCGGCCTCCACAACGACCTGCAGAGCGAATCATCGGTCGTGGGCAACTTCCCAACGGTCTTGATGTTGCACGACTTCGGGACAAAGGCGCAGAAGGACCAGTTCCTCGACGGCTTGTTGGCGGGCACCATCCGCCTGGCCTTCGGGCTCACCGAACCTAACCATGGCAGCGACGCGACGTGGCTGGAGACCCGGGCCGATCGGGACGGTAACGAATGGGTGATCAATGGAGCCAAGCGCTTCAACTCCGGGCTCCACTCGGCGACCCTTGACATCATCTTCGCCCGGACCTCGGGAGAGCCGGGCGAGCCGGTCGGCATCACCGCATTTCTCG
>CAXMLU010000655.1:0-2195 GCA_964194255.1 uncultured bacterium | reverse complement strand
CCAGCTGCCGATCGATGACGGCGATGACCCCGCCGCTCCCGGTCCTGGCGGCGACGAGGAAGTCGGCGTTTACGCCCGTCGCCGTGTAGTCGCTGCTCCGCGGCGTGACCGTCAAGTCCCAGGTGACGCCGGCCCGCTCGGGGTGGGCCAGGGCATCCTGCAGACCGTGGTTGATCGTCAGCGCGCCAATCACACCCAGCACGCCGACGACGGCGCCGACGAGGGCGGGCCCGACCGGCGTGCTCGTGCGGCCCCGCCCGCGTTCGAAGGCCATCGTGGCACCGAGACCGATCGAGAGCGGGGCGCGACGGCGGATCTCGGTCACCAGGGAGCGAGACGCAGCGCCCGAACTGGCGCCCCCTGAAAGCGAGCTGGTCCTCCAGCCCACGACGAAGGTGACCGCGAGCATCAGCGCCATCGTGAGCACGACGCCCGGACCGACGACAGTCCAGTCCACATGTGTGCCCACGCCGGGGTCGATCTGTCGACCCAGCCCAACGGGGAACCATCCCGAGGCCAACCACGCGAGCAGGAACGCGATCGCGGCCGCTACGGTCGCGCTGAGCACGTGGCTGAGACCCGCCGCGCTGACCACATCCTGGCGACTCAGCCCGATCGATCGCAGCACGAGCGCGTCGTCACCGATGACCGCCGCCGATCGGACGAGCGCCTGGCTCACGAGCAGTCCACCCGCAACCGCCACCGCGACTGCGAGGAGAAGCAGCGCGGCGTGCTCTACTGAGAGAGTCGTGATGACGCGACGTTCGACGGCGTGCAAGTCGAGCACCGGAGTGCCAGGCCCGACGATGTCGTTGACGTCGCGGCGAAGGCTTGCGACGGCCGCGCCCCCGGGATGGCGCAGCACGACGTCGGCATTCGGATGTATCGCACCCTGGCCGCGATAGCGCTGCACGAAGGCTGGGCCAAGGAAGGCCTGCCCAGTCGTGTCGAACAGAAACTGGCGGATCTCGCGCACCACCCCCACCACCCTGAGGGTGACCGTCGGGCCATTGACGTGGTTGGACAGCCGATCCTGAATGTTTGGGCCGATCATGGAGAGCTTGACCGTGGTTCCGATCGCGGTTCCCTGTTTCGCCTGGTTCTCGTCGACCACCACCTCGTCGGCCGCGTTTTGGCCCCACATGCGGCCGGCGATGAGGACCGGCCTGTTGATGTCGCGACCCCAGCGGCCGTCGTCGGACGCAAACAACACGCCCCCGGGCTGACCGTCGATGTTGCCGAACACGAGGTCCCACTGCGCCAGGTCGGCGACCTCAGGTCGGGTTCGCAGTCTGGCGAAATCGGGGCTGAACACCCCGGACTGGCTGGCGAACACGATCGCGCTCGGAGCCCCTGTCGCCGCCTTCAGGCGTCCAAGCGCCGTCCCTGTCCGCCGGGCGCCGGCGAGCGACGCCATCGTGAACCCGGCGGTGACCCCAGCGAGCACGCCGAGGAGCACCAGCGATCGCCAACGCCGTCGCAGATCGGTTTGGGCCCAAGCGGCCGCGGCTGCACCTCCTCCTCCTCCCAGCATGGTGTCGACCCTACGGGTAAACCGGGCCGGCGAGAAGGGCGTAAGCCCGCGCTTGGTGGGGGTGCTAGTACCTCAGTCGTATCGGCTGACGACCAGGACAGGGCACGGGCTGCGATGCGCGATTCCCGCCGCGAAGCTCCGTGGGCGACCCGCGCCCAAGCTCTCTCAGGGATGCGACGGTGCCGGTAAAGCCCCCTCCAACTCGAACATGACCTCGTCCGCGTAGCACCAGAACCAGTCCTCACCCGGTTCGTAGGAGCGGATGGTCGGGTGCGCGGTCGCGTAGAAATGCTTGGTGGCATGGCGACCCGGCGACTTGTCGCAGCACCCAACGTGGCCGCACAGCTGGCAGACCTGCAAATGGACCCAGTTGCGATTCCGGGCGGCGAGGCAGTCCTCGCACCCGGTCGAGGACGGCGTGACGCTCTCGATCAGGTCGATATGTGTGCAGCCCGCTGCCTTGTACTCCTCCTCGTGTATCGGAGACGGCCGCTTGGGTGAGCCGTCACTCTGGTCCCGGCGGGCCGGTGCTTCCCAGTTCCGGTTCCACCCATGCCCGGAGCGTGCTCTTGGGCGCCGACCTTGCGGCCGATGACCTGACCTCGGCGCACAAGGAGGAGCGTCGGGATGTTCTGGGCGGAGTGACCGGGTCCCCTTGATC
>CAXMLU010000654.1:0-3544 GCA_964194255.1 uncultured bacterium | reverse complement strand
ACGAATTTCGGCCGGAGGCCACTAGCCACACGCTCGGCCAGGACTTCGGGGAGGTGACGGAGCCGGGGCGAGGAGAGGTCGCAGCCTTCGTCCACCAGGGCCTGGAGGAGCCCGAGGGCGAACAGGGGGTTGCCACGGGAGCGCTCGGCCAGCCACTTCATGAGGGACTCGGGTGGAGGGACCTTGAGGAACCCCTCTGACAGCTCGGCCAGCGCGGCGCGTCCCACCGGCGAGAGGACGAGCCGGCGTAGCTGCCCGTCCTGCTCAAGGACGCTCGTCACCTGGCCGGCCGAGGGGTGCTCGGCCAGCTCGGCGGGCCGGGCGGAGGCCACCACCAGCACAGGGGCGTCGGAGAGGGTGTGGGCGAGGTAGTGGAGAGCCTCCCAGGAGGAGGCGTCGGCCAGGTGCACGTCGTCGAGTACGACCAGGACCGGGCCGGCCAGGGCGAGGTTGGCGAGCAGGGCCGCCAGCCCGTCCATCAAGCGCAGTATGGGCGCCTCCCCGTCGGGGGCGGTGCCGCGGGCGGCGGCGACGCTGCGCAGGAGTCCGGCCAGGTCGTCGAGGAACCCGCCGCAGAGCTCTACGACGTCATGGACGGGGCGGCGGCGCAGATGGCCCTCGAAGGCCTCCGACCACAGCCCGAAGGAAGCGGTCTGGCAGAAGGGGTAGGCCCGGGCCGTGACGGCGAGCACCTCGTCGCCAGCGTGGGCGAGGAGCTCGGCGGCCAGACGGGTCTTGCCCACTCCGGCGTCGCCCAGGAGCAGGAGGCAACGGAACTCCCCCTCCCCGGCCCGGGCCAGCTCGGCTTGGAGGACGGCCATCTCGTCGTCCCGTCCCACCAGCCGCGGCCCGCGAGCAGCGCGAGCCCCGGACGGTCGCGTCGCCGGCGCCGCCCGGTCGACAACGGGCGCCTCCCATTCCAGCGCCACCGCCGGCACCGGCTCGGCCAGTCCCTTCAGGTGCAAGCGACCGAGGCGTCGGAAGCGGTACCCGCCGCGGTTCCCGGCCACACCCGTCAGCCGCTCGCTGGCCAGGATCTGGCCTCCCGCAGCCCGGTCGCACAGGCGGCGGGCCACCACCACGGCCGTGCCGAAAAAGTCGCCCTCCTCCCGGGGCGGGTCCCCGACGTGGAGTCCCACCCGGATCTCGGTGGCACGGTCGGGGTGATCGCGGTTCTGGGCGGCGATGGCCCGCTGCATTTCCACCGCACAGCGCAGCCCCTCCACCGGGCTGGCGAAGGCCACCATGAGCCCGTCGCCCAGGCTCTTCACCTCTTGGCCCCCCGTCGCCCGCACCGCCTCCCGCAGCAGGGAGAAGTGGCTGCGTCGTAGCCCCTTGGTCGTGTCATCGCCCAGGCGATCGAGGAGACGGGTGGACCCGACCACGTCGGTGAAGAGAAGCACAACGACGCCGGAGGGTGCGACGGCCCCCTCGTCCGGCCGCTTTGGGCCCGGCGTGATTGATCCCATCGATCTCCCCGGTGTCGCCCTCGCCGGTTCTGCGATGGTGCCCCCCGCCCCGTTGGCGGTCAGGAATGACGCACCTGCGGACGCGCTCAGGGTAACGAGTCGCATCGGTCCAGCGCTGGGGGCGCCCCTACGGTCACCATCAGACCACGACCCAGCACGGAGGTTGCCGCGGCGCCGCAACCCCGTTGTGAAGTTCCTTGGTGTCGCCTGCGGAAGAGAGCGGCACGACGACGAGAGCCAATCCGGCTTGGAGGAGCGTGACCAGCCGCTTCTCGCTCTTTGCTCGAGCGCTTCGACTAGGCGGTCCGGGACGTTCGCTCACTCACTGACCAGCTCAGCCGATGTACGGGACGGGCCGGCGCTGGAGGCATTGGTCGATGCGCAGGCGTATGGAGGGATGGATGTTCAGCCCATCCAGCCGCTCAGGGTCTACGAAGCAGACCTCGCTGGTCTCGCTGCTGGTGGAAATCTCGCCGCCGAGAAGGCGCGTGGCGAAGCACACGGAGAACTGCTGGCGCACCTCGCCATCATCGTAGGCCATGACGTGCCGCGGGTTGGTGTACAGGCCGACCACGCCCGCGACCTCGATGTCGAGACCTGTCTCCTCACTCACCTCGCGGATGATCGCGTCGGAGATCGACTCCCCGATGTCCATGCCACCACCGGGCAGTGCCCAGAGGTCGTTGTCGGTCTTGTGCACCATCAGGATGTGCCCGTCGTCGTTCGTGACGATGGCAGTCACCGACGGCACAGGGGAGTTCGCCGGGGGCGCATCGGGGTCGTCCAGGTGGTCCTTTCGTGCCATCGCCAGCCCTCTACCGGGTCTGATGTGGCCGGGCCCCCTCCCACACCCGCTCGAAGGAGGTGAGGTGGTGAGTGAACAGTCGACCGCCGGCCAGGCAGCGGAGGTGGACGACAGGCGAGTGGGAAGCCGGAGCACCGTAGGCATGCGTGTTGACGAGCATGTCGTTGTCGAAGCGGAAGATGGAGTTATAGAGGGTCGTGTCGTGAAAGCGGAGTTCGACCCCGGGCGTGTCGACGAGCTTATCGACGTACGTCAGGCCCAGGCGGATACGTGCCGCGAGGCCATCACCGAACGCCTCCTCGGCACCGCGCTGGCGAACCGCTTCCCCCTGGGGGTTGCCGACGAGGAGGCGGACTCTCGTCCCCTGCCGGGCCTTCTCGGCGAGCAGCTCGGCCAACTCCGGTGAGGAGTCCCAGAGGAAAAGGGCAGCGTAGGCCAGCAGGTCCACGCTCTCCTCCGCCTGGTCCACCATGGCGACCCAGAGGTCCCGTGGGACGGCGCCGCGGTGGCAGTGGAGCGTAACCAGCTCCTCCTTCGAAGCTGATGAGGCGCGTGCTTCGTCGATGGTGCCTGGCCAGAGGTGGTTCTCGTCCGCCTTCAGGGCACATGCGGTGGCGATGCGGTGTTGGCGATGAGGGACGCGCCCGGTCGTGATCCCGCGATCCACTGCCTCCACGTCCGGAGGAACGCCGGCCCCGACTACGACGGCAGGCTGGCCCTCGCCGATCCGAAGACCGAGAAGTCCCGCCGTCGCATCGACCTCCCCCAGGTGGCGATCGCAGCGCTCCGGGCGCACCTGGAGCGGAAGACCGAAGCTACGCTGACGCTCTACCCCTCGGCGCACGGTTCGATCCTGTCGGGCACGAACTTCCTGAAGCACCACTTCCACCCGGTCCTCCGGGCGGCGGGTCTCCCGCACATGCCGTTCCACGACCTCCGCCACTCGGCGGCGACGATCCTCAAGGAGCTGGCCGTGGACGAGGTGACGATCAGCGAGATCCTGAGTCACTCGACCCCGGCGATCACCAACAAGCTGTATGGGCACGTCACCCCCCGGCTGAGGAAGGAGGCGGCCGCGAGAATGGACGCCGCCTCGGCGGGCGCCCTCAGCCCCCGGCTCCCCGGGCCGGCCGGCGCTCGACTGTCAGCCCGGCCGGCGGGCTAGACTCCCAGCCGCCGGGCGGGCCCTCGTGGATCCCGGTGGCCGACGAGCCCTCGATCCCGGGCACGCCAGGCAAGCAGAATGAGGCTCCCGCGTAATCCAGTCCTG
>CAXMLU010000653.1:0-6608 GCA_964194255.1 uncultured bacterium | reverse complement strand
GCCCCTGACCCACCCCAAGGTGGCGCTCATGGACCTCCAATACCACGACGTCAACCGGGGCCGCGGGCTGTTCTACCGGATGCAGGACCGGGGTCTGGTCGAACGGCTGTGCACGGACGAGGAGATCGAGCGGGCCGTGGACGAGCCGCCGCAGACCACGCGGGCCAAGTTGCGGGGAGAGTTCATCAAGAAGGCAAAGGAGCGGCGCCGTGACTTCACCGTGGACTGGGTGCACCTGAAGCTGAACGATCAGGCGCAGCGCACGGTGCTGTGCAAGGACCCGTTCAAGTCCCGCGACGAGCGGGTCGAGAAGCTGATCGCCAGCCTCTAGGGCCGTGCCGTCATTCCGAACCGGCACGGTGGCGGTCGTGCTCAGCGAGCGGCCGGGGCTCCAGCGAATCGTGGTCGATCTTGATGGCGAGTCGCGGCGGGCCTACGTGTTGACCCGTCTCATCGGACCCGTTCGGGAGGGGGAAAGGGTCGTCGTGAACACGACGGCCACGGATCTTGATCTCGGTACCGGCGGATGGGATGTGGTGCACTGGAATCTCGACCGGGACTCCTGGTCCGAGGTCGGTCCCGGCCACGTGCTCAAGCTGCGTTACACCAGCCTGCAGATCGATACGGGAGTGGCCGAGGAGGAAGCCGGTTACGCGGAGGCGGCGGCGGCCGGTCTGGCCGGCATGCCGGTGGTGGCCTGCTTTCTGCACAGCCAGGTGGCGGCGGTGGCGGCCGCCTTCAGGCACGTCGCACCGGGCCGGCGGCTGGCCTACGTGATGACCGACGGCGGAGCTCTGCCGCTGGCCCTCTCCGACCTGATGGCCGGACTGTGCTCGGCCGGCCTGGTGGACATCACCGTCACCACCGGGCAGGCGTTCGGCGGGATGTTCGAAGCCGTCAACGTGGAGTCCGGTTTGGAAGTGGCCCGCCATGCCGGCCACGCCGACGCGGTCGTGGTTGGCACCGGCCCGGGCGTGGTGGGAACCGGGACCCGGCACGGATTCAGCGCCCTTGAGGTGGCCGGCATCGTCGACTTCGCGGCTCGGGACGGTGGCCAGCCGATTCTGGCGCTGCGCTGGTCCGACGCGGATCCCCGGCCGCGCCACCGGGGGATCAGCCACCACGCCATCGCTGCCCTCGAATACGCCCACGCTCCGGCGGTCGTGCCGATTCCGCGCGGCCGTGAGGGCCCCGAGCCGGGGCACCATCAGGTCATCGAGGTGGATGTTCCGGACGTGCCCGCCCTTCTGGCCGCGGTCGGGCTGGAAGTGACCACCATGGGCCGAGGGGCGGACCGCGAGCCGGGCTTTTTCGCCTATGCCGGCGCCGCCGGGGTGGCCGCCGCCCACCGGCTGATGCCCTCCTGACAAACCCCCCATTTCTTCTTCTGGACGCGAGCAGCTCCAGAGGACGTTTTGTCCCCCGAGCAGTTCGGACGAATCGCCACCAGCCGCCCGACTCACTACGGAAAGCCCACCGGTAGGCTCGATCCCAATGGACCGGCTGGAGCGGCTCATCAACTTGATGGCGGCCCTGCTCGAGGCTGACCGGCCCCTCGATCGCGCCGAGCTGCGCCGGCGCGTCAGCGGCTACGAGGGGGAAGGCGAGGAGGTGGACGACGCCACCTTCCGGCGCATGTTCGAGCGCGACAAGGATGCCCTGCGCCAGATGGGCGTGCCCCTGGTCATCGAGCCGATCGATCCGCAACGACCGGATTCCGCCGAGGGGTATCGAATCCCCCGGGAGCGGTACGAGCTTCCCGACCCCGGCCTGGATCCCGAGGAACTGGCCGCCCTGCGACTGGCCGCATCCGCCGTGTCCGTCGGGGAGGAGACCGGGGGGACGACGACGGCCACCGCCGCGCTGTGGAAACTGGGTGGGGGAGTGGAGAATCCCTCGGCGTTCCTGGCCGCGCTGCCCGGCAGCGAGTATCTGGGCCTCCTGTTCGGCGCGGTGGCCGAACGTCGTACCGTCCGCTTCCCTTACCAGGGACGGACGCGAACGGTTGATCCCTGGACGCTGTCGTGTCGAGCCGGGAAGTGGTACCTGTCCGGGTTCGATCGTGACCGACAAGACGATCGGATGTTCCGTCTGGATCGGATGGACGCCGCCCCAGAGCCGTTCGGTCCGGCCGGGTCGTTCGAGCGTCCGTCGAGTGGTGGCGGACCGCCACCACCGCCCTGGTTGCTCGGCGATGAGGAACGACTCGTGGCCGAGTTGCTCGTCGATGCTGGCCAGGCCGCACTGGCCGCGGCCGAGGCGGCGGTCCACGGCCAGGTCGAGCACCGACCGGACGGATCGGTCATCCTGCGGCTTCCTGTCACCAGCCGGGCCGGCTTCCGTTCGTTCGTGTTCGGCTTTCTCGATCACGCCGAGGTGCTCGGCCCGCCGGAGCTCCGCCGCGACGTCGTCGAGTGGCTGAACGGGCTGGCTAGCTGATGCCAAGGACCAGCGCGGAGGACCGGCTCCGGCGACTTCTCGCCGTCGTGCCGTGGGTGGCTGCGCACGATGGCCCGACGGTGGACGAGGTGTGCGCTCGCTTCGATCTGTCCGAAGCGGAACTCCTCGCCGACCTCGACCTTCTCTGGCTGTGCGGTCTGTATCCGTATACCCCCGACGTGCTCGTCGAGGTCGATATTGCCGACGGGCGAGTCTGGATCCGCTACGCCGACTTTTTTCGCCGCCCCTTGCGGCTTACGGCCGCGGAGGGCCTCGCCCTTCTGTCGGTGGGGGCAACGCTGCTGGCGGTGCCAGGCGCCGACCGGGACGGACCGCTGGCGCGGGGCCTGACCAAGCTGGCCTCGGTCCTCGGGGTGGAGCCGCATGAGACCGTAGAAGTGGAGCTCGGCCCGGCATCTGCCGATGTGCTGGCCAAGATGCACACCGGGGTGGCCGAACACCGGCAACTGGAGATCGACTACTACTCCTTCGGTCGGGACGACCGCACCGTGCGGGTGATCGATCCGCGGCGAGTGTTCAACGCGGCCGGCCAGTGGTACGTGGAGGGCTTCTGTCATCGCGCCGGAGGCAACCGTCTCTTTCGCGTCGATCGCGTCCACCGCGCCGCGCTTCTCGAGTCCACCTTCGACCCGCGGGACGCGCCGGAAAGCGGTGTGTCGCTGTACTCACCCCGAAGTGATGATCCGGTCGTCACTCTCGAACTGGCTCCGCGGGCCAGCTGGGTGGCCGACCACTATCCCGTCGAGGGAGTCGAATCGGGCCCGGACGGAGGCCTACGCGTGACCATGCGGATCAGTGAGCAGGCCTGGCTCGAACGGCTGTTGCTCCGCCTCGGCCCCGACGCCGTGGTTGTCGAGGGGGACCCGGACCTGGCTCGGGCGGTCGCCAACCGCCTCCTGGCGCGCTACCGGCTCAGCGACGCGGCCACGTCCAACCCAGGCAGTACCCTGGCTTCACCGTGAGCGATCACCCGACTGACCTGTCGCGCAGTGTGGAGCCGGAGGACATGCCCCCGCCGCCTCTGTACCGCCCGCCGGTGGGGATGCCCGGCCCGGCCGAGACCACCGTCGTGGCTGCCCCCCGTCGCGGCTCAATGCGCCGGCCGCCTAGCCCCTTGCGCAACACGCTCGAGTGGGTGGCGATCGTGGTGGTCGCACTGGGTGCCGCCTTTCTGATCAAGACCTTCCTGATCCAGGCCTTTTACATTCCTTCGCCATCCATGGTGCCCACGTTGCAGGTCAAGGACCGGGTCCTGGTCAACAAGCTGAGCTATGAGCTTCACCCCGTTCACCGGGGCGACATCGTCGTGTTCAGCCGCCCACCCAACGAGGGGCCATCGGATCCGAGCATCAAGGACCTGATCAAGCGGGTCATCGGTTTGCCGGGCGAGACGATCGAGGCTCGGGACGGCCGCGTGTTCATCAACGACCATGCTCTGCAAGAGCCGTATCTCCCGGCGGGCATGGTCACGTTGAATCTGCCGAGGACGACCATCCCAGCCGGGCACTACTTCGTTATGGGAGACAACCGGCTCGACTCCAAGGACAGCCGCATCTTCGGCCCGATCAGTAAGACTCTGCTGGTCGGGCGGGCCTTCGTGAAGGTCTGGCCGCTCTCATCGATCGAGTTCCTCTAACGCCCACATCATGCGGTCGACGTGGTCGCTGTAGACCGCGTCCACGCCCATGTCGAGCGCACTGGTGAGCACCCGCTCGTGCTGGGCATCCCAGGCGAAGGCGTAACGCTCGAAGCGATGGAACAAGGTGGTGAGCCCGGCCGACCAGTCACTGAAGTGGAGGTTGACGGCATCGATGCCGGCGTCGGCGAGATTGGCCGCCCGCCGCTCGGGACCCTCGCGTATGCGCCGTAACCGCGTGCTGTCGACCAGGCGGACGTCGGCGGCGGCGGCTCGCCACGAGGCCACCAGCCGCCAGTCGTCGTGGCAGAGCCACAGGTGGCCGGGTGCCGGCTCGCCGGCGGCCCGGGCCACGGACAACACGGCCGTCAGCGCATTGGCGTCCTTGACGTCTAGCGAGAGTTCGAACCCCGTTCCGAACGCGGCATAGAGATCTTCCAGCGCCGGTATGTGCGGCGGCAGCTGCGCCCGCGTCAGTTCGCTTATCGGCACCCGGCGCATGCCCGTGCGCACGATGCCGTCGTGGTCAAGCACGGCCACCCCGTCCGCGGTGAGCCACACGTCGCTCTCGAGTCCGGTGGCGCCGAGGCGCAACGCCAGGCCGAAAGCCTCCAACGTGTTTTCGGGCGCATGCGCCCTGGCGCCGCGATGGGCGAAGCCAATGGGCGGCTGGCGCAGAGAATCCATTTCCCCAGATTGCCTCAACCAGTCGTGAGCGCGGCCGCTTCGGGCTGGCGAGCCGGCACGGCAAAGATGAAACGGCTGCCCACGCCCATACGACTTTCGCACCAGATGCGGCCGCCCTGGGCTTCTACCAGCCGGCGACATAGGTACAGGCCGATGCCGGTTCCCCCGTGGGCCCGGGTGGAGGTGCCGTCGAGTTGCCGGAAGCGCTCGAACAGTTGCGGGATGTCACCGGAGAAGATGCCCGGGCCCTGGTCGGCAACGGTCACCTCCACCTCTCCCATGCGAACCACCACGTCCACCGCGACCTCGCCGGTACTGAACTTCAGGGCGTTGTCGACCAGGTGGATGAGTACCTGCTCGAACTTGGACCGGTCGATGTGGACGATCACCGGCTCGTTCGGACGGCGGATTTTGACCCGCTTGAGGTCGAGCGCGCCCACCAGGGCGGCCACATCGACCGGCTGGACTTGCACGCGCGGTTCGCCGTCTTCCAGGCCGGCCACGAGCAAGAGATCATCGATGAGCCGGTGCAGACGGTTGGCATTGGTCGCCAGCGACTCCAGGGCCGCCGACCGGCTGGCGTCGCTCAGCTTGTCCCAGCGGTTGACCAGGGTGTTGGAGTAGCCGAGCACCACGGTCAGAGGCGTCCGCAGTTCGTGGCCGATCACGGCGATGAAGTCAGCCATCAGCTGGTTGGCCCGGCGTTCCGTGGCCAGGTCGTGGAAGAGCAGCAGACGCCCGGTGGAATTCCGGTGCCGGTCGAAAAGATGGCGCATGGTCGCCCGGTAGGCGCGCGGGTCCTGCCGCCCGAGGAACGCTTCGACGGTGCGGTCACCGTCATCGGCCAGAAGCTCACCGACGACCGCGTCGCCCAGCCGGCCTTTGGCCGGTTGTCCGAGTTCAAGGGCGGTAGACAGGTGGAACAGTTCGGCGGCGGGTCCGTTGATCAGCTCGAAACACCCGCCCGAGTCGACAACCACCACCGCCTCCGACACGGCGTGGGCTAGCACGGTGAACTGCCCATCCCGTTCGGCCAGCCGCTTGGCCTGCTCGGCCGAGCGCAGGGCGATGGCGACGTGCCGGCCGAGCGCCTGGATGAGGGCCCTGGCGCTGGGATCGGGTTCGACGGCCAGGGCCAGCACCAGACAGCCGAGATGCCGCCCCGCCACCGCCAGCGGAACGACAAGGTTCTTTTCCCCGCCCGGGGCCCCAGATCCCACCGGTGGGGTGGGCTCCCCCGCCGCGGGCCAGGTGGTGCTCGTCATCTGGTAGCCCAGGAGGAGGTCCCGAAAGGCCGGGTCCTGACAGGCCGCGCGAATCTGCTCCCGGTCGTACCCCCGCTGGTGGGCGACCGTCAGCCGCCCGGGCGCGGTGCCGTCGACCACGACGAGGAACCCGGCGGTGGCCCCCACGAGCCGTTCGGCGGCATCGAGCACTCTGCCGGCAAACGTCGCGTGTTCGGGATCGGCCACGGCATCGGCAACGCCCCCGAGCAGCTCGGCGGCGGAGGTTCCCGACGCCAGCGGAGAGGGACGGTGCCCGACCGCTACCGCGGCGGCATCGGCGAAGAGAAGCAGAGAGACGGTCTGAAGGGCCCTCGGCGTTCCGGCCACGACCAGCGCGCCGACCGCCCTCGGGCCGATGCGGAGCGGCTCGGCCACCACGGACAGCCCGCTCTCGCGATCGAGCCGCCGGCTGATCCGACCTCGTTCCGTGGCCGCTTTCGCCGCCGCCAGCATGGCGTCCGAGCCAGGGACACCCGCCGAGGCCAGGATCACCATGACCCCGTCGACCCGTCCGACGACGGCCGCGGCCGTGGCTCGGG
>CAXMLU010000652.1:0-5196 GCA_964194255.1 uncultured bacterium | reverse complement strand
GCTGTATACCGCCGAGTGGCGGGGCGACTCCCGGGGCTACAAGCTCTCTGACCCCTGGGCCCGTCGATACCTGGAGAAATGCGTCGAGCTTGGCGTTCGCAACATCCACGTCCACAAGGGCCCGACCATCTGGCCACTCAACAAGGACGCGTTCGACGTGGCCGACATCGACGACGCTGCCACCACCTTCCCGGAGCTCAACTTCATCGTCGAGCACTGTGGGCTGCCCCGCCTCGAGGACTTCTGCTGGATCGGGGTCCAGGAGCCCAACGTGTACGGCGGTCTGGCCGTGGCCATGCCCTTCATCTTCACCCGGCCGCGGTACTTCGCCCAGGTGCTCGGCGAGCTGCTCTACTGGCTGGGAGAGGACCGCCTCCTGTGGGCCAGCGACTACGCCATCTGGCAGCCCAAGTGGCTGGTCGAGCAGTTCGTTGACTTCTCCATCCCGGAGGACATGGTGAGCGAGTACGGACAACTCACGCCCGACACCAAGCGCAAGATCCTCGGCCTCAACGCGGCCCGGCTCTACAACCTTGACGTGCCGGCCGCCGTCTCGGTCAGCGGCAACTCCCACACCGGCCCGGACGTGCTCGATAAGCCGGCGGTTACCGCACCGTGATCTCCGACCCGGCCATAGCCACCCGGGAGGCGGTGATGGCTGCCCTGGCCGAGGTGCGGGATCCGGAGCTTGACGAGTCTGTCACCGAGCTGGGCTTCGTCGCCGACGTCATCGTGGTCGGCGGTCGGGTGGAAGTGGCTCTGCGCCTGCCCACCTATTTCTGCGCCCCCAATTTCGCCTGGCTCATGGTCAACGACGCCCATGCTGCCTTACGGATCGTTCCGGGCGTCAGTGAGGTGCAGGTCCGCCTGGTCGACCACTTCGCCGCCGACGAGATCAACGCGGGGGTCGGCGAGGGCCAGGGCTTTGACGCCACCTTTGCCGGCCTGGCCGACGGGGAGCTCGACGAGCTCCGCCAGGTCTTCCGGCGCAAGGCCCTGGCCGCCCGCCAGGACCGGCTGTGCCGGACGCTGCTGGCCGGCGGAGCCACGCCCGGCGACCTGGCAGAGCGCCGGCTGGGTGACCTGCCGCCGGGAGCCGACACCGACACCTACCTCCAACGCCGGGCCGAGCTCGGCCTGGACGTCTCGCCCGAGGCGTCGTTTCTCGTGGACAAGACGGGCGCGCCAGTTTCCCCGGAACGGGCGACCGCCTACCTCCGCCGAATGCGCCTCATCGCGGTGAGCATCGAAGGCAACGCCGGTTTCTGCCGGGGGCTGCTGGCCACCCGCTATCACGCCGGACAAGGAGTAGGGAGAAACCGATGAAGGCCGTCCGCCTGCACCACTATGGCGAAAATCCCAGAGTCGAGGAAGTCGCCGAGCCGCAGCTCTCGCATCCGCTCGATGTCGTCGTCCGCATCGGCGGGGCTGGGCTCTGCAGGACCGACCTCCACATCGTCGAGGGTCAGTGGCAGGAGAAGTCCGGAGTCACCCTTCCGTACACGCTCGGCCACGAAAACGCCGGATGGGTCCAGGCAGTTGGGACAGCCGTCGACCACGTCGCCGTCGGCGATGCGGTGATCGTGCACCCGCTGATGACATGCGGCCTGTGCCAGCCTTGCCGGGCCGGCAACGACATGCACTGCATCGAGTCCTCTTTCCCTGGCATCTCCACCGATGGTGGATTTGCCGAGCTGCTCAAGACCAACGCCCGGGCGGTTGTGCGCCTGGACGCTGGGCTGGAGCCGGCCGACGTGGCCGCCCTGGCCGACGCCGGTTTGACCGCCTATCACGCGGCCAAAAAGTCGGTCCCTCTGCTGTATCCGGGCACCCGGGCGGTGGTGATCGGCGCCGGCGGTCTCGGGCACATCGGCGTGCAGGCGCTCAAGTCGTTGACCGCAGCCGAGATCATTGTCGTCGACCGCTCACCGGAGGCACTCAAGCTGGCCGAATCGCTGGGCGCCGACCACACAGTGGTGGCTGACGGCAGCGAAACCGAAGCAGTCAAGAACCTGACAGGGGGCATCGGAGCCGAGGTCGTCTTCGACTTCGTCGGCGAGGGTAGCGCGGTCGAGCAGGGCCTCGGGATGCTCCGCCGCGCCGGCAGTTACTTTGTGATCGGCTACGGGGGCGCCGTGCAGGTCCCCACCATCGACATCATCTCGACCGAGATCAACATCGTCGGCAACCTGGTCGGCACCTACACCGACCTGGTGGAGCTCATGGTCCTGGCCGCACGCGGCCAGGTCAAGCTTCACACCGCGACGTACCCGCTCGACGCATTCGGTGACGCCCTAGCCGACCTCGACCAGGGCCGCCTACGGGGCAGGGGCATCCTGATCCCGGCTACTGCAAAGGGGAACTGATGACCGTATCGGAAACACCAACCCGGACACCAACCCCCGACGGGGAGGTCCGCGCCGCTGAGCCGGAGGTGGTCGGCCCCCTGGCGGGAAACCCGGCCCTCCTGGGGCTCCCGACCTTCACGGCCGGCTCGGTGGCTCTCGGTCTGACGTTCGTGGGCTACGTGCCCGCCACCGCTCGGGCCGGGGCGCTGCCAGTCATCATCGCCGCGACGGGCGTCGGCCTGCTCCTGGCCACCATCTGGGCCGTCGCACTGGGCCAGTCGGCCGTGGCGAGCATCTTCGGCGTCTTCGCGGGATTTTGGCTCAGCTACTCAGCCCTGCTCCTGGGGCTCGGGCACAACTGGTTCGGTATCGCCAAGGCGGACATCACTCACTCGGTGGCGGCCTTTCTCATCACCTGGTTGGCGATCATCGGGCTGCTAACACTGGCCATGCTACGACTACCGGCGGCCTTCACCCTGGTTCTCGTCCTGGTCGACCTCGCCCTGGCCCTGATACTGGCCGGCACGATCCGGGGATCGGCCGATCTCGACAAGGCCGGAGGCTGGGTAGCCTTCGTTTTCGCTGCCGTCGGCGCCTATCTGTTCGTCGGATCCGCCAGCGTGGCCACCGGCGGCAAGCCCCTGCCTCTGGGCCGCCCGATTATCAGCTGAGCGCCGGTGCGTCCACCTGCCGCCGCTGAGCGCCTTTAAAGGGGAAGGGAGAAGGATGGCCAGGGAGATCCGATTCAACGAGGAAGCTCGTCGCCTGCTGGAGTCGGGGGTAAACAAGCTGGCCGACACCGTCAAGGTGACGCTCGGACCTAAGGGCCGCAACGTGGTGCTGGAGAAGCTGACGGGCACGCCGACCATCACCAATGACGGGGTAACCATCGCTCGGGAGATCCACCTGCGGGACCCGTTTGAAAACATGGGGGCGCAGCTCGTCAAGGAGGTGGCCACCAAGACCAACGACATCGCTGGCGACGGGACGACCACCGCCACCGTGCTGGCTCAGGCCATGATCCGCGCCGGCATGCGGGCCATCGACCAGGGTGCTAACCCCATGCTTCTCAAACGGGGGATGGAGCGCGCCGTCGGCCGGGTCATCCCCCGCCTCAACGATATGGCCCACGCCATCTCAGGGCGAGCCGAGATGGCCCATGTCGCGTCCGTCTCGGCCAACGACGACGGCGACATCGGCGACGTGATCGCCGAGGCTCTCGACGCCGTCGGCCTGGAGGGCATTATCACGGTGGAGGAATGGCCTACCTACGGGATGGAGGTCGAGTTCACCGAGGGCTACAAGTTCGCCAACGGCTTCGTGTCGCCGTACATGGTGACCGATGAATCCCGGATGGAGGCGGTCTACGACGATCCCTACATCCTCCTCACGTGCGACAAGATCACTACCGCCGGTGAGCTGATGCCCCTCCTCGACAAGATCATGCGGGCACCGCGGCCCCTGGTAATCATGGCCGAGGCGGTGGAGGGGTCGGCGCTCGGGATGCTGGTCAGCAATCACGTCCACGGCAACTTCCGCTCGGTTGCCGTACGGGCACCTGGATTCGGTCATCGTCGCATCGCCGAACTCCAGGACGTGGCCGCCTTTACCAACGGTCGGGTCGTGACCCAGGACGCCGGATTGACCATGGAAAACGTGTTGCCCGACCACCTCGGTCGAGCCCGCCGGGTGCTTGTCACCCGTGACAGCACCACCGTGCTTGACGGCGCCGGCAGTCCCGAAACCATCAGCAACCGGCTCGACCAGCTTCGGACGGAGCTGGCCCGGGCGACCAACCCGCGAGATCAGGACAAGCTGTCCGAGCGACTGGCCTCCCTCGCTGGACGGGTGGCAGTGATTAAGGTGGGAGCACCGACGCCGGCCGAGCTCAAGGAAAAGCAGCATCGGGTGGAGGACGCCCTGTCAGCCACCCGGGCGGCGGTCGAGGAGGGCATCGTTGCGGGAGGGGGTACCGCCCTGCTGCACGCCGAGGATGTGGTGGAGGACCTGACCGATGAGCTGGACGGGGACTACGCCGCCGGAGCCCAGGTCGTGTGTTCGGCTCTCTCGGCCCCGCTGTACTGGATCGCTCGCAACGCCGGCTATGACGCGGCCAGCGTCGTGGAGCAGTGCCGGAAGATGAAGGACACCGAGGGCCTTGACGCCCTTACCGGCGAGTACGGCAACCTCATCGACCTCGGCGTTATCGACCCACTCAAGGTGACCCGATCGGCGCTGGAGCATGCGGCCTCTATCGCCGCCCTCCTCCTCACCACCGATGCCCTGGTTGCCGAGGAGATCCAAGGCGTGACGGGAGAGATCCTGGCTCCAGGGTTCGGTGACCTGGCTGAGGGCCTGCCCCGACCTTCCTCAGACGCCACCACGCCGTCCCTCTGATACGACCCTTGTTCGCACTGATTGAAGTTGCGACAATGACCGAAGGCAAAGCGCCCGTAACCACTACCGATGCAGGCGTCCCGGCGCCTAGCGACGAGTTTTCGCTCTCCGTTGGGCCCGAGGGTCCCTGCTGTTGCAGGACCATTACCTCATCCAGAGATGGCGCAGTTCAACTGGGAGCGGGTTCCCGAACGGGTGGTGCACGCCAAGGGAGCGGCGCCTTCGGCTTCTTCGAGGCGACCGAAGACATAAACCAATGGTGCAAGGCCGACTTTCTCAAGAAAGGGACACGCACCCCGATGCTGGCCCGGTTTTCCACCGTGGCCGGCGAGTTGGGTTCGCCCGAAACCTGGCGAGTAGCGGGAGGGAGCCTCCCCCTCCCGCTCTCTCAGAACCGTACGTGACAGTCTCCCGTCATACGGCTCCCACAGTCCGGCGTGTGGGTGAAGCG
>CAXMLU010000651.1:0-6142 GCA_964194255.1 uncultured bacterium | reverse complement strand
CCCGCGCTTCGTCGCCGGGAGCGGCGGCCGCCGTGAGTTGGACGGAGACGGCGAAACGCCCTTGGTCGGCGGCCTCAGCTTTGAGCCAGTGGCCCTCCAGTTGCCGCACCACCGAGCGAGCCAGCGCCGAGCGCAGAGGGAAGGCCATCCACCCCAAGATGAGCGCGGTCAGCACGATCGCGCCAACCCGCCAGCGGCGGGGCCGCGTGGGGCGGGACGCGTCCGCCATCCCGGCCGTCGTCGAACCGTCTAAGAGCACCTCGAGATCGGGCCCCTGGCCAGTCACGTTCACTGCCGACAGTGTGCTCCGCCATCCCGGGTCGCGGAAGATCACGCCCACCCCGGCACTGGTTGCCCGCACGAATAGTGACGGTGATTGACTGAGTCCGTGAAAAAGCTCGCCGACTACGGACTCGACGATCACCCGCCTGACGATCCCGAGCGGGCCCAACTGGCCTGGGCGGTCGCGGTGCTCGATGACTGCGAAGAGTGCAACGAACTTCGGGTGGAGTTGACCGTGGAGGAGGCCGGGCGGCCTGGAGCAGGCTTAGTCGGTCATCTTTCTCCGGCCACTGCCCGCCGTCTCCGGGCCGCGCTGGCTACCGCCCTGCGGGACATCGGTGAGAATCCCGGGGACTGACCGGCTGCGGACTCTGCTGCCGGCTGACGCCGGATGACGCTGGATGACCGAGTCAGGGGTAGAGGACGAGTTGCGTGCATCGGAAGATCGCGATCGTCTTCGTGGTTTGCTCGTCGACGACTGTGGCATCCCATACCTGGGTGGTGCGGCCACTGTGCATGATGGTGGCCTGACCGAGTGCGACGCCTTCCCGCATCGTGGCCAGATGGTTCGACTTGGTCTCCAGCGTGGTGAATCCGACCGCCCCGGATGGTAACGATTCCATGCATCCGTACCCGCAGGCGGTGTCGGCCAGCGCGACCACTGTGGCGGCGTGAAGGAAGCCATTCGGCGCGAGGTGGTGCGGCTGTACCGTCAGCCGCAATGTGGTCGGAGACCCGACACTGACAACCTCAATGCCAAGAAAGCCCGGCAGACGGCCCTCGCCTCGCTCCTGCCAGTCGGGCGCTGATGCCATCGCCCGCACACTACAGTCGGCCTCACCTGGTCGGCGGGTAGCCGGCGAGCCTGCCATAGGTCATCTCTGGGTAAGAATGGGTCCTGGACGTCGAGCCGCCGTCGTCTATGCAAGGAGATCCGCCATGGACATCGTCCGCAATGCCGATGGAACCCTCGTCGTTCCCGTGCAACCGGAACGGCAGCACCACACTGATGACAGCGCGGACCAGTCGTCGGACGATGGTGAAGGCGCGATGCCGACGGAGGCGGCGCCAACGACCCGAGTGCTCCATCCGGGCGAAGGCGGCTACGACGAAGCGCTGGCCGAGTGGGACCTTCAGCAGAACCCCGACCGGGCCCCGGTTATCTCGACCGCGACCGGCCGCCAGGAAGCCATGTCCCTTGTGCACGCGGTGGCGACCTCACCCGATCATGCAGTCGCGCCGGCGGTGGATGCCCTCGACAATCCCGAAGCGAGCGGCGAGGCGTTGCGCCATGTTCTCGTCGGAGGTGTCCACTCCGTCGAAGACTTTGCGGCGGAGGTCGCGGAGGCGGAAGGCGGCGACCCACTCCCCGCGCACGAGATGACGAAGATCATCGGTGCGGTGTTGACGGAGCTCGATCGTTAGTTGCGGTTACCCCCACTAGTTCACACCTGACCTCAGTCGAAGGTGAGATCGAGGTTCACCGAGCCCTTGGGATCGGCGAGGAAGTCGCCGATCCCGGTGGTGGACGCAAGCTCATCGGTGCCCGATCCACGCACGACGGTCAACGCCGCTCTCGCCGCGCCATCCTTGAAGGAGCCGACATGCTGGAGTACGACACTGCCCCTTCGACCGGCGATCGTTCCTATGATGCGCTCGATCCCGACGAAGGTGGCCGACCCATCCTCGGCGTAGGCCATCAGCCATTCGGTGGTTGACGCTCCGTCGATCTCACCGGAGTACTCCTTGGTCACGCCGGCACGCGTCGCCTTCGGATGACCGGCGCGTTCGTCGAAAGGCTTCTCATCCCAACTCTTTACCTCGAACGTCGCCGCCACCTGCGTGCCCATCAGTGATCGTGGCCGAGGGCAACGTCGCGGACGTGTTGGGCGAACGTCCATTGGTGGCCCTCGGGATCGATCGCCTGATAACAGCGGTCTCCCCAAGGCCGGTCATCGAGTTCCGTCACGACGGTGGCGCCGGCCGCCTGGGCCTGCCGGTAATGGGCGCCGACATCATTGACATAGACGTAGAGCATACTGCTCACGCCTCGACGGGGACTGTCCCCGTGGATGGATGGCTCGCCGATCGTGATCAGGCTGTCGGCGACGTGCATTTGGGTCCGGCCGATGGTTCCGTCCCCGGCGACGTGACGTGCCTCGGTGCGCTCCCCAAACCCGAACACCTCGGTAAGCCAACCAATCGCAGAACCAACGTCGTCGTAGATCAGATGGGCCAGGATGCGGGGAGATCCCGACGGAGGGTTGGACGTGGTGGGCTCAGCTTGCTCGATGGCAGACATCATCTTCTCCTGGTTCAGTTCGGACATTCGCGGGTCACGGTGTTGGTCATCGGGGTCGGAGCCACGGCTACGGATGTCGGAGAGGCGCTCGCCGAAATGCCACCGGTGCCCCTCTGGATCGAGCGCTTCGTAGCGGCGGTCGCCCCAGAACATGTCTTCGAGGTCCATCACGATGCGGGCGCCCTCGGCCTTCGCCTTTCGGTAGTGGGCGTCGACATTGTCGACGTAGACGTTCACCATCATGGTGGTCTGCCCGGACTCCTGCGGGCTGTGGAGTCCGTGCAGGTTCTCGCCGGCGCGTCCGATCATCACGACACCGTCGCCCACCTCCAGCCATGCGAGCATTCCGGTCGGATGTTCCATACGAGCCTCTCGCCGCTCCCGGAACCCGAAGGCCCTGGTCAGGAACTCGAGCGCCGCCCGCTCGTCCTGGTAAGCCAGACGAGGGTAGATCGACGGCGTCCTACGGTTGGCGGCGCCGGCGGACGTCCCGGTGATGGTCGACATCAGCCGGTCTCTCTCGCGAGCCAAGATCTGCGGATCGACCGGGTCGTCGGACAAGAGTCGGTCTGGCCGGAGCTGGCGGAGCGGGTCGAGGTCGTCGGTCATGGGTCGCAGTCCCCTCGTTGGGCGGCGCGGGATACGGTCGACGGTTCTTCCCCACTCGACGGCGCCAGTTCGCGGAGCCGCCCGCGTCCCCGATTGAGCCGGGAACGCACCGTGCCGACAGGCACGCCCAGGGCGAGCGCGATCTCGTCATAGCTCAGTTCCTCCCAGGCGAAGAGCAGCAGGGCATCGCGCTCTGCGGCCGGGAGGTCAGCGATGGCCTCCGCCAGCTGGGGCCACAACTCCCGGGCGTCGACGGCCGCCGCCACCCGCTCGGCAGGATCGTCCTGGAAGGCTCGTCTGGCCGCCAGTGCCGCCGTGGCCCGCAGCCGTCTGGCCTCGCTGCGGCGATGTTTGGCCAACACATTGGTGGCGATCCCGTAGAGCCAGGGTCGGGCCGTGGTCCGAGAGGCGTCGAATGTCGATCGGCGTTCGAACGCGATCCGGAACACGTCGCTCAAGAGACCGTCGGCCGCGCTCGGGTCTACCCGCCGGACGAAGAACCGGAACAACATGGCCGCGTAGCGATCGAAGAGAGTCCCGAATGCCGTCGGATCGGCCAACGATCTGGTGATCACCTCGCCGTCGGAGTCGTCCATCTCAGGTTCTTTCCCGATCTACCGTTGCGGTTCGCGCCGCAGAGTCTTGGCCGCGAAACGTACGTTGCCTACGATGCACCCGTGCGCACGATCGCCTTGGTCGATCACACCCGCCAGCACCGACCGCCACCAGGGGTCTTCGAAGCCATCGCCGAGGCGCTGACCGTCCAGGTCACACGCGACTTTGGCCCGGCGTGGAACCTCACCCCCGTCCGTTTCACCGCCGGCGGCAGCGGCGCCAAGATCCATTTCTTCGACAGTGCGCATCAGGCTACCGACTACGGATGGCATGTTGTCGACGGTCATGGGCGGCCGTATGCCCACGTGTTCGCCGACCCCTCGATTACCGCCGGTAGCGATTGGATAACGGGGCCCGACTCGTTGTCTGCGACGGCGAGCCACGAGGCGTTGGAGATGTTGGCCGATCCGGCTGCCAATGGTTACAGCTTCGACGGGAAGCGACGTCTGTGGGCTCAGGAGGTGTGTGACCCGGTACAGGCCCGCGGCTACCGCATCACCGCCAGGGGTCGCCGTATCCCGGTCAGCGATTTTGTCCTGCCGTCTTACTTCAACCGGCACTCTGCCGGTCCTTATGACCAGTTGGGTGTGCTCGCCGAGCCGTTCTCGATCGACTCGGGCGGCTACGCCATGTACCAACGGGCCGCCGCCGACCATCAGCAGAACAGTCGAGGCTTCGATGTGGTCTTCGACAAGGCCGTGCCCCAATGGCTGCGCACCCAGAAACTCGAGGGTTGGGGTCGGACCTACTGGCGCTGCGTGCTCAACCCGTAGTTCGAACGACGTGCCTGGTGCTCTCGTCTCGGGCCGTCTTCGCCGTGGTCTGGTCACCCGCCGTCGGGATCCCGAGAACCGCCGCAACCATCACGTCGAGCTCACCGACGGCGGCGAGGCCGCGTTCAATCGGCTCTTGGAGACGGTCACGGCATTCGATGCCCAGTTGCGTTCCGGTCTCAGTGACAAGGAGATCGCCGCGCTCTCCGACGTGCTCGGCCGGCTCTGCGTCAACGTCGCCGACCCGGCAGGCGAGGTGACGTCGTGAAGCTCGTGTTGCACCTCTCGGACTTCAGTTGGCCGGTGTTTTCCTCCGTTCCCTTGGTGAACGGTGATCAGCAACGGCGATGCCATCGAAGCCGCCCTCGTCCGCCACCCCGGCGATGTCGCCGAACAGGCCGGCCAGCGCGTATGCACGACGTCACCACGTTCCTCAACGACTGGACAGCAGCAGAGCAAAAGGGCGACGCAACCGCCCTCGACACCAAGCTCACCGACGATTTCGTCGGTGTCGGACCGCTCGGCTTCATGCTTCCCAAGTCCGTGTGGCTCGCCCGCCACCAGACAGGCGATCTGCGCTACGACGCATTTGACCTCGACGAGGTCCAAATCCGCATCTACGGCGATGCTGCTTTGACCACGGCCCTCCGCACCACCATTGGCGCCTACCAGGCCACCCGATTCCCGAGGCCGTACGGGCCACTCTCGTAACGGTCAGGGAGACCGACGCCTGATGCCTCGCCGGCATCCACATCAGCTTCATCGCCGGTACCGCGGGCGCACCTCCCATTCCCGGCCCAAGCAAATGATCCCGCCGCGGCTGGCGTGCTAGGCGACGCGGCTCGGCGTGTTTGCGGACAGCCACGTGAGCGTGAGCCGATTTGAGCCGGCGTCGTGGCACAACCCGTATCACTTGCGCGACTCCTTGGCCCGCCTGAGGCGGGCATTGGACCACCCCCGTTGGCCGAGGCGGAGGCGATCATCGGGTTGGGAGATCTGGCGCACTTCGGTGATCGTGACTGGCTTATGGCGGTGATCGAAGTCGTCGAGCAACGCGGCCTGCCGACCGTGTTACTGAGCGGAAACCACGACGTCGAAGAAGACGGGGTCCGACTGGAGAAGCTCGTCGTCGACTCAGGCGCCCGGTATATCGTCACCCCGCTTGGCCCGGCGCCAGAGCTCACCCTCGCGACCCTGGCAGCTCGGCGCGAGCGTGGACTGTCATGAGATGGTGGGGACTTGGCCGACACCGGACCGACCGTTTCAGGTCGTTGCCCGCAACCTTGCGGGAGCGAACGCCGAGGGTCATCTGGTGCTCACGCACTTCCCGGTCCTCAGCCTACGCCAGCGCTCTCGAGCCGCCGAGTTGCTCTACTCCGGGCATCTGGCTGACCTGGCCGACCCCACCGGGCTCGAGACCCCGTCTGGGCCAACGGTGGTGTTGAGCGGCCATCTCCATCTCCGCGGGGTGAGAGCGGAGGCGGACGTTCTCCAGGTCGTGTTTGCCGCTCTTATCGAGGACCCGTTCGACATTACCCTTGTAGCTGTCTCTTATACACAT
>CAXMLU010000650.1:0-5689 GCA_964194255.1 uncultured bacterium | reverse complement strand
ACTCAGAGCAACGCACTCGCCCCACCCTTCCGCTTCGGTGGTACATGCCCGGATGAGCAGAACGTCGCGGTCAGATTCGATGCCGTGCGCGGACACGAACGGCACGACCAACGGCATTCGCACTCGTCGCAGCTCGACGCCTTCGAGCTTCATGGCGGCTCATGTTAGGACCGGACGCGTACCGCGCCCTGCTGGGCCGAGAGCATGTCCGTGAATGCGTCGCCCGCTACCGGCCGGGCGTACAGGGAGCCTTGCAGAAGATCGCAGCCGCGCTCCATCAGGAAGGTCGCCTGTGACTCGTTCTCGACCCCTTCGGCGGTGACCTCCATGCCAACCTCGTGCGCCATGCGGATGGTGGAAGCCACGATGGCTCCGTCATGCCGGTCCTGCGGCAGGCCGCTCACGAAGGCGCGGTCGATCTTGAGACGGCCGACGGGGAACCGCTTCCGACGGCCCGAGATCGAGTACCCGGTGCCGAAGTCGTCAATGGCCAGCCGAACGCCAAGTTCTCGCAGCTCGACCAACATGGTGGCCACTCGCTCCGGATCTTGCATGGCCGCCGTCTCGGTGAGTTCGAGTTCCAGCAAATCAGGATCAATGCCTGTCTCGGCCAGGACTTCACCGACCACGGCGACCAGACCCGACCGACGGAACTGGTGGGCGGACAGGTTCACTGCCATCCGGAGCGGCTCAAGCCCGGCTTGCTCCCACGCCTTGGCCTGAACGCAGGCGTGGCGGAGGACCCATTCGTCGATAGCTCCGATGAGCCCGCTCTCCTCCGCCAGCAGGATGAACTCCTGCGGACTGATCAGGCCGCGGCGGGGATGCATCCAGCGCACGAGGGCTTCGGTGGCCACGATGCGCATCGTGCGCGGGTCGACCTCCGGTTGATAGTGGACGATGAGCTCGCCTCGTCCGACGGCGCTATGGAGATCGGCCTCGAGTTCGAGCAGATCAAGTGCACTGGCGTCGTCTCACCGTCCCCTGATGGTGAGCTGCTGGCGGTCTCGGTCCCACAGCCACACCGCCACCCGGGCCCCGCCGACGACGCCGGGCACGGCCTCGGCCAGACGCTGGGCCACGTCGTCGGTCGTGATTGCCCGGGTCCGGCTCCGCGACAGATCGAGCAGGGTCGAGGCTGTCTCCCCGCGGCGACGGGCCTCCTCGAGCGCGGTCGCGGCATCGAGGGCCACGGCGGCTTGCCGGGCGTAGGCGGTCTAGCAACCGCTTTTCATCGGGAAAGAACGTGTGCTCGAAGGCGTAGAAGGCAGCCAGCCGGCCGTAGGGCCGGCGAGACGAAGCCACGTCGACGATGAGACGGGTTCCGCTCCGGTCGTCAGGCTCGGGAACAAGTAGTTCGCCGGCCAGGCGCAACGCGTCGTCCCGGTTCATACCCTCGTGGTGCACCACCAGCTGCTCGTCCTCGCCCACGATGGCCAGCAGAACTTGTTGGCCGGGACGGCATCCGCGGCCCGTTGGGTGATGCGGACAGCACGGTATCCACGTCGGCCGGCGACACCAGGTCCACCACGGTCGACTGGAGCGACTCGTAACGCTCGGTCAGCAGGCGAAGCTGTTCGGGGAGATACTCCGTCCGAGCTCGCCGGGCCCGCCACGGGAGGCGGTAACGGGCCCGCCAATGCAGGCGATAGATGCACTTTGGCGCGCCCGCACCTGGCACTCCTCGTGGACCACCGACGCCGGCGGAAGGCCGAAGATGGCGGAAATCTGCGACAGCAACCCGATCGTGGAGTCGCAATCCATGCGGTGGGCCGGGAGGCCGTCGACCCGACGATCGGAGATGACCGCTTCACCCCGCCCTACCGAGATGGCCTGGCATTGGTCGTTGGTCGTGAACTTGGCTGATGCCTTGGCGACACTGCGCCATAGGGCACCGGAGATCCGAGCGCCCGGAGCATGAGGCGAACCGCAGTACCGGTCTGTTGCCGCACCACCGTCTCGCCGACGCGGCGGGCCACTTCCGGACCATCGAGCACGATCGCGGCTGCCTCGAACAGGCGAATCTTCTGGTCCTGCTTGCTCCGTCGGGCGTCATCGAGAAGCTCGAGCAGCGGCCGCTTTTCATGGGCCAGCGCCAGCCGGCGAGTGACTCCGTCGTCACCAGCGCCGCTCCGCACATACCCGATGATGGTGAGATTCGAGGCGTCGCGCTGCACGGGGCGGTCGGCCCGCCCTCATGAGATACCACCTGTCCTGTCGACGCTCCGGCCGCTCAAGTTGAGATAACCCGCTGCTCACCGCCTTGGGTGCTCTTAGCTAGTCCTATTGGACGGTGACAATCCCCTAGCGCTTTGGGGCCCCTGGCCGCCCGGCCCGTTCCCGTAACCCTCTGGCGCTAGGGTCCCCCGGGTTCAGCTATCCCGACTCGAACCCCCTTCTTCCCCCATGGCCTCGCCCTCCACGCCGAGTTCGAGCGCCCCGAACCTGGCCTTTGTCGGCTGGGCGTCGGGCATCTTCATCATTGGAGCGACGGCCATGCTGCTCGGCTGTAGCCATGTCACCGGCGGACGGATCATCTACGTCGTCGATGACGCCGCCATCCACCTCCAGATGGCCGGCACGTTGCTCCACCACGGTACGTGGGGAGTACAGCCCGGCATCTACCAATCGGCGTCCTCCTCGCCGTTGTGGGGGCTGCTTCTGGCCGGACTGCTCGCCGTCACCAGGACAAGGGACATCCTGCCGTGGATGCTCAATGTGTTCGCCGGACTATGGCTGATCTGGGCCATCGGGTCTCGTCAGCACGTGCTTCGCCCGAGACGGACCGCCCCACTCAGCGTGCTGGCCACGGCCGGCCTCGTGATCGTGGTGCTGTTCATGCCAAGCCTGACCATGGTCGGCATGGAGCATCTGCTCCACAGCGCCATGGTTGTTCAACTGCTCGCGTGGATGCACGACCGGGCCCTGGGACGCAGGACCCGGACGCCGGCGTGGGCGCCATATGTCTTGGCCGCACTGGCCGTCGTGACCCGGTTCGAGACCATGTGGGTCATGGCGGGGATCGGGCTCGGCTATCTGATCGACGGGTGGGTTCGGAACCGGCATGACCGCCCCGTCCTGGCCGGTCGGCTGATCATCGTGGGCGGGCTCGGACTGGTGACCGCTGCGCCGGTTGTCGCCTACTCGCTACTGAACCGGGCCATGGGGCAGGGTTTCCTTCCCAACTCGGTCGTGGCCAAGACGGCGATCTCCGAGTTGGGCCGTTTCCCGGTCACACCGAAGCTCATCATCGACCACCTCACCGCCGATTCCGTCCTGACGGTGCTCTTCATCGTGGCCATTGCCTACCTCGTTGTAGCCAGGCCGCCGGCCATGCAGTCGATCGTCCCGGCCGTCACCCTCATCGTGGCCTGCCTCGCCCACGCCGCCTTCGCCCAGTACGGCTACTTCGAGCGCTACCAGGCCTACCTGATCGCGATCGGCGTATATTTCGTGTTCTCGGCGGCGGGCGAGGTCATGCCCGACCGGACCAAGGCGGTGGCCATCATCGCCCTCGCTGCGCTGTTGGTCGCGCCGGTCAAATGGAACCTGCTTTTCCTGACGCCGAGAGGCGCGGACAACACGTATCAACAGCGCTATCAGGCGGCGCTCTTCGTCCGGCGCTATTACCAGGGCCGCCCCATCGCCACCGGTGAACTGGGCTATATCTCGTTGCTGCACCAGGGATCGATTACGGACCTACTCGGGCTCGGCGACTACGAGGTGCTCCAGCACCGCAAGACGCGCACGGACAATCGCGCTTTCTACGCCAACCTTGCCGTCCGCCGGCAGTTCCCAATCGTCCTCAGCTACTCAGGCGCCATCGGCAGCCGAACGCCGACGACGTGGTTCCTCGTGGCCAACTGGGACCTTCATGGGGATCCCGTCACGGCCTTGCCCGAGCGCTTCCAATTCTGGGCCACCACGCCCGAGGCCGCCCTCGAGCTTCGGACCGATCTGCTGGACAATGCCCATCGTTTGCCGCACCACGTGCGCCAGGTGCTCAACCGTTGCCTCGACGCCCAGCTCGCCGGGCCCGCCACGAATGCCGCCTTGACGTGCACCGCCGTGACTCGTTGATCTCTTGCTGTCGGTTAGTCGGTTCCGCGGCGGCCGGCCCGGACTCGCCGTCAGGACGCCGTCATGGTCGCCAGTCCGGCCACCTGGCCATCGCTGCGTAGAGAAGAATCACTCGCGGTACGCAGCCCGACGTAGCGATCCAGAAAATCGACGGTGACCCGGTCCACCACCGGTTGCCACTGGGTTCCGCCGGCGAACGGCGGGAGGTGGCCCGCGCCAAGCAGCATGAGCAGGTAGTGCGGCGAACGGAGCTGGTTGTACGCACTCACTCCCAACGTCATGGCGTTGATGGTGTCCTGGTCGCCCTGAGCAATAAGCACTGGGCGTACGCCGAACGGATACACAGGCGGCACCAGCAACGGCTGGACGGATAGGCCAATCACCGCCCGGACGCGCGAGTCGGCCCAGCCTGACTGAAAGCCAACCCCGAGTACCGTCTGCCCACCATCGGAGTGACCGGCCACGCCGATGCGGCCCGGGTCGACCATCGCGGCCAGGTGCGCAAGCACCCCCGTGATGACGAAGCTGACGTCGGTTGGCTGGCTGTTGATATCGGTCTCGTCCAAGTTCGATCCGGCCACGGTCTCGTCGGTGAGGGGAAAGGACGGGGCGGCCACCACATAGCCGGCCGCCGCCCACGTCTGGCAGAGGTGGACGTAGGGCTCAACGCCCAATTTGTAGCCGTGGGCGAACACGACCAGCGGCCACGGCCCGGCGGCCCCGGGCGGATACCAGACGGTGGTCGTGAGGGTACGGCTGGCCGAGAGCACCTTCCCCTGGCTCACGGTCGGCCGGCTGGTGTCAACCAGCGCCAGCGTGGTGGTGGCTATGGCGTACGGGGCGTGGGGCGGCAGCGTGGTCGCCGGTGCCGCCGTCGTCACGGTCGTCGGTGCTGACGAGGTTGAGGTAGGTGCTTCCGTAGCCACTGGCTGGGAGGCGGTAGTCGACACCGGGCGAACCGCCGGGTGTCGGGCCGGGCTGCCGCAAGCGGCCAGAGCGGCGAGGAGAATGGCGACGAGCAGCCGCTCCCGTTTCATCCGCTCACGGTCCGCGGACCGGCCGCGGTGTGCTGCGTATGGGGCGGATCGACGGCCCACGCCGGCGCTTCGCCCCAGTGCTCCCCGAACACCAGCTCGGCCAGAGGCCTCCTCCGAACGGGACCGTGTGCGCCCTGAGGTCGCCCGAGGGTGACCGTCGCGGCCATGAAGGCGTCATCAGGAATATCAAGAAGTGTGCGCAGATCGTCCTCGACACCACTGTGCCATCCCGTCAGTACGCCTCCGTACCCGAGGGCTCGAGCCGCCAACAACAGGTTTTGGCAGGCTGGGTAGATCGACGCTCCTTCTCCCGTCATAGGCGACCGAGAACGCACAAGGCACGGCAGCACGAGGACGGGCACCGCCTCGAAGTTCCCGACGAACTCCTCCATCGAGCGCGCCATGCGGGCCTTCCGCGAATTTGCCTGGGCGCCAGATCCGCGGTCGTACCGATCCTCCAATCGCTTGGCGTCCCAGAAGCGGCGGGCCGCCCCACCGATCAGCGCCTTTGCCGCTCGCGCCTTTGGGCCGTCGGTGAGCACGATGAACCGGAAGGGCTGGCGGTTTGAACC
>CAXMLU010000649.1:0-3297 GCA_964194255.1 uncultured bacterium | reverse complement strand
CCCACGGGTGCGGCGTGCCGTCGTACCATTGATGGGTGCCGGGCACGCCGTCGTAGCGGAACTCGTTGCCGACCGCCTCCCATGTACGCCCACCGTCGTCGCTGCGCTGAATGAGCTGCCCGAACCATCCGGTCGACTGGGACGCGTAGATACGGTCGGCGTCCACCGGGGATCCCTTGAGGTGGTACATCTCCCAGCCCCCGAAAAGCGGGCCGGCGACGTCCCACGCCTGGCGCATGGCGTCTGCCGTCAGGATGAAGGCGCCCTTCCGGGTACCGACCAGTACGCGTACCCCGCTCATCGCTCTGCCTCTTCCGCTAGACCCTGGGTCACCATACGTCCTCCTCGACACGCCAAGAAATGTGTCCGCACGTAACGACGTCCCGCCAGCCGCGAACTCATCGGTGGCCAAGTCACAAACCGGCCCTTGTCGTCGGGCCCGAGCTCTCCATCAGTGTGCGATTCCTCCAGCGAAATCACAGCTTGTAACGCAGAGCAGACGGTCACGCGTCGACCCCGCTTCCCCCGTTCGCCATTCCGTGCGCCGAGCCATTCCGGTGCAGCAAGCGGTCTCGACCCCCACCATGTGAGTCCAGGGTGACCCTTTCCCCTATTTCTTCGCCAGGACCTCTAGAGTGCGGCCCGTGAAGGCAGCCGTCTACTACCAGACTGGCCCTCCTGACGTGGTTCGGTACGAGGACGTCGCCGACCCCGTCGTATATCCAGCCGGCGTGCTCATCGAGGTCGAAGCCATAAGCATAGAAGGCGGCGACACGCTCAACCGGGCCGGCGGCATGATGACCTCGACACCACACATCGTCGGATACCAGTGCGCCGGCACCATTCGCGAAGTAGGCGCCGACGTCAGCGACCGCCATGTTGGTCAGCGCGTCGTCGCCACCATGCTGTCCGGATCGCATGCCGAGTTGGCGGTCGTGCCGGCCATGCTGACCTGGATCATCCGGATGGCGCCGACATCGTCGCCGCCGCCTGCGTGCCGGTCGCCTTCGGTACGGCCGATGACTGCCTCTTCGAATTCGGCCATCTACGAGCCGGCGAGACCGTCCTCATCCAGGCGGGAGCGGGAGGCGTCGGCCTGGCCGCCATTCAGATGGCGAAGCGCGCCGGAGCGACTGTGATGGCTACCGCATCAACTGACGATCGCCTCGAACGGCTACGCCCGTTCGGTCTCGATCACGGCATCAACTACACGGACCCCGATTGGGTCAACGCCGTGCGATCGGTCACGTCCGGGCGCGGCGTCGACCTGGTGGTCGATTCGGTTGGCGGCTCCGTCTTGGTGGGCAGCGTCCAGTGTCTGACCTATCGCGGCCGCTGCATCAGCGTGGGCCAGGCCGGCCGTGACCCACAACCCCTCGATGTCTCATTGCTCGGAATGGGCAACCAGTCGCTCACCGGGGTGTTCCTCGGCGCCGAGATCGCCACGGAGCGAGCCCAAACGATGATCGCCCGCCTGGTGGCCGAGGTTGCGGCCGGCGAACTCCGGGTGCTGGTCGACCGCACCTATTCGCTCGCCGATGCGGCGGCTGCCCATGCCTACCTCGAAAGCCGTCAAGCCGTCGGGCGGGTCGTGCTCATTCCCGAGGGACATTGACGGCGCGGCTGTCTTCTGCGTTGCCGCCCATGACCCAGGTCAGCGAGGACCGTTCTTTCGAGCTCCACGGCCGGGACCGGCCGGCTCCACAAGAAGCCTTGGCCGAAGGCGCAGCCGAGTTCCTGTGACGCGCCGAGCTGCTCGGCTGTCTCGACGTCTTCGGCCACCGTGTCGATGCCAACCGCCTGGGCCAGGCCAACGACACAAGCGACGATGGCGTAGTCGTCCGGGTCGTGACCTAGGCCGCGTACGAAGCCCATGTCGATCTTTAGTTGATCGACGGGAAAGCGCTTCAGGTAGACGAGGGACGAATAGCCCGTGCCGAAGTCGTCGATGGCCAGCCTGACGCCGAGTGCCTTCAGCCTCGGCAAACCCGCCCACCGAGCGGCGGGACGGCCACCCAGCGGTCGGTGTACAAAGGACTCGATGTCTGACAGCGCGCTGCGTCCTCGGTCCGGCTCAAGTGCAAAGGCACTCTTGCTGACGACGCTGGGCGAGTTCGTGCTTTCCCACCGCGGTTCGGTGTGGACGTCGACGGTGGTCCGATCGCTCGGTGTGCTCGGCGTCGAGGCCCGGAACGCCCGACAAGCGGTGGCCCGACTCGCCGAACAGGGCATCGTGTGGACCGAGAAGGTCGGCCGCCGGGCCCGGTTGCACCTCACGGAACACGGGCGCCAGCTGCTCACCGCAGGCACGGCGCGCATCTACGGGTTTGGGAATGTCGAGGGTGCGTGGGACGAGCGGTGGCTGGTCGTCTTGTGCTCGGTCCCTGAGGACCAAAGGGCGAAACGCCACCAGCTGAGGAGTCAGCTCGGCTTCGCCGGCTTCGGGTTCCTTGGCCCAGGAGTGGCACTGTCGCCCCACGTGGACAGAGAGGGGCTGGCGAAAGCTGCCCTCGAGGAGCTCGGACTGCTTCCGGCGGCCGTCGTGTTCCGGGCCGAAGTGGGCGCCAGTGTCTCGGTGGGCGAGCTGCTCGGTAGGGCATGGGACCTCGGCGCTCTAGCCAGCCGGTATGAGGATTTCATCGCCGCGTTCGACCGGCGATCCCCGCGCACCGACGAGGCGCGGTTCGCGGCCCTGACCGAGCTTGTGCATGCGTGGCGACACTTCCCGTTCGTCGACCCCGAGATCCCCGGTCAGCTGCTTCCCGACCGGTGGCCCGGGCGGCGGGCCAAGGCCCTCTTCGACGATCGGCATGCATCGTGGAGTCCGAGCGCGAACGGTTGGTACGAAGAATCCGAGCGAACCGCGACCTGAGCGGGGTCGCGTGATATTCGACAATCTCTTGACGTGACACCATACGTCTGTAACATAATCGCAGAACCCACGATGGAAGGGTCCAGTGAGCACACCTCTGCCGATTGAGTTCGTGACCAATCCGAGCTTGTACCGACACTGGAGCCTCGAAGTCGACGGCGCCGTGGCGACACTCACGATGCGAGTCACGCCCGAGGCGGGTCTGGACGGTGACTATGAGCTGAAACTCAACAGCTACGACCTCGTTGTCGACATCGAGCTCTACGACGCTATACAGCGCCTCCGCTTCGAGCACCCCGAGGTCAAGGCGGTCATCCTCACCGGCGGGCTCGACAAGGTCTTCTGTGCCGGCGCGAACATTCAGATGCTGGCGGGCGCGACCCACGGCCACAAGGTGAACTTCTGCAAGTTCACCAACGAGACCC
>CAXMLU010000648.1:0-2134 GCA_964194255.1 uncultured bacterium | reverse complement strand
CCGCGACGTCCGTATCGGCTTCGCGTTCCCCGGCCTGCCACTCCGGTGTCCAGAACCATGCCTGCGAGGCGTCGACGACCTTCTGTGGCCGAAGAAGGATCCCCTCGTCCGTGAGCTCGGCCTCCAACAGATCGCCCTCGTTCAAGCGCGCCGCCTTGCGAATCTCCTCCGGCAAGGTGACCTGTCCTTTGGCGCGAAGCGTGATGCGAGCCATGAGACAAGTATAGCGAGCTAGACGCACTTTCCTACTGACGGACTTTCCGTCTCTCAGACTGCCCGGGATATCCGTGAACTGGACTTCTTTGGAGGCGGCGAGCGGAATCGAGGGGTCGCTGATCGCGACCTGAGGAACGCCTCGCGCTTTCGAGCGGGCGACCGTACGTGGATACCGCGATGGGTCACGTCACGGATGTCGTCGAGGAGCGCGAGCAGCTGTTGCTTCTGACGGTCGCCGAGGCCGCAGCGATGCTCGGCGTCGGGCGGACGAGCTCATCGCCGGGGGCGAGATCAGGTCGTCCACGTCGATCGAGCCGCTCGCGTCCCGCTCGTCGCCGTCCACCGAAATGTCGAAGCGTTGCTGTCACCACCCCCGCGTACGATGCGACAGGGCCCATGCCCTGGGTGGCCACCGCGAGCTCGAAGCCGTGGCCGGCGCGCTTTTTGGCAACTTCCATGACCGCCTTGGCAGACGAGGTGGTCAGGCTGCCAGTGTGGAGCGAAGGCCTTCAGCGGCGCGCTCGCCGATCCGTTTGAAACCGGCCTCGAGCAGCGGTGAGAACACCGCCATGACCCCCCTCAGAGTGAGGTTTGCGGTGTAGGTCGCGGCCGACCCGCCGTCGGGCGTCGGGGCGACCTCGATGACGTCGGTTGAGCGGATCATTGCGTTTTCCGCCTCGAGCACGACCCGACGGGGCGGGTCGATCTCGGCAATCCGGTAGTCGAGACGGATGCGGCGGCCGAGGAACGCTACGACCAGCCGGTAAGTGCTGCCCTGGCGGGGAGGGCCCTGCGTTGTGTCCGTGGCATCGAGCACACCGGGGTCCCACTCCGCCGCGTTCGAGAACCGTGCGAGGTATTCGAACACGTCGGAGGGAGAGCGAGGGGACGAGATGGTGGCGTGGTAGATGGCCATAGGAATAACGTTAGTGCTAAATACGTCCGACGTCCAATAGGGCACCCAGAAACGAAGGAACGACATGCGGGTAGCAATAATCGGGAGCGGTGTGTCAGGTCTGGTATGTGCCCATCTGCTGCACGGCCGCCACGACGTCGTCATTTTCGAGGCCGATGAGCGGATTGGGGGCCACTCCCACACTCACCGGGTGGAGCTGCATGACGCCACAGTGAATGTCGACACCGGGTTCCTGGTCTACAACGAGCGGACCTACCCACTATTCTGTCGCCTCCTCGAGCAGCTTGGCGTGGCCACGCAGCCCAGCGACATGAGTTTCAGCGTGGCCGACGAGCGGAGCGGCCTTGAGTGGTGCGGGACGTCATTGTCTACGGTGTTCGCCCAGCAGCGCAACGTGGCCCGGCCGGCGTTCCTGCGGATGCTGGCCGACGTCGCTCGCTTCAACCGCCTCGCCCGGCGGCTGCTCGCGAACCCACCATCGGAGGAGGTAACCCTGGCCGACGTTCTTGCGTCGCGGCGCTGGTCGGACGGATTCCTCGACTGGTATCTGGTGCCCCTTGGGACGTCGATCTGGTCGGCTGACCCGGCCACGTTCACCAAGATCCCCGCGGCCACCTTCGCCCGCTTCTTCGAACGCCATGGCCTGCTGCGACTGAGCGACCAACCCGCCTGGCGGACGGTGACGGGCGGCGCCCAGCGCTACGTCGACGCCATCGTCCGACCACTTGCCGCCGAAGGCCGCGTCCGCGTTTCCACCCCGGTCGACAAGATCCGCCGGCTGCCGGCTGGCGTGGAGGTGGTTTGTCCCGAGGGGCCGGAGCTCTTCGACCACGTCATCGTGGCCACGCACAGCGACCAGGCTCTGCGCCTGCTCTCGGATCCCGATCGGGCCGAAGCCGGCGTGCTGGGGTCCATCCGGTACCAGCCCAACCAGGCCACCCTGCACACTGACGCCCGGCTTCTGCCGCGCAACCGCCGCGCCTGGGCCAGCTGGAACTACCA
>CAXMLU010000647.1:0-9160 GCA_964194255.1 uncultured bacterium | reverse complement strand
AAGATGTCCAAGTCGCTCGGCAACCTGGTGTTCGTCAGCGATCTCCTAAAGGAGTGGGACCCGCGGGCGGTGCGGCTGGCCATTCTCTCGCATCACTACCGCGACTCATGGGAATGGGACGACGATCACATGCCGGCAGCCACCGACCGCCTCAAACGGTGGATGGCCGCCCGGTCAACTCCGCCCTCCGAACCGCTCCTCGCCGCCGTGCGGGCCGCGCTCGACGACGATCTCGACACGCCCGCCGCTTTGGTCGCCATCGACGCCGCCGCTCCGGCCGGACAGGGCGTCGCCTCTGTCGCCGCCTTGCTGGGCGTCAACCTCAGCACCGAGCTGACCAGCTAGGAATAGGCATGCTCCGACTTACGCCGGTCATCGTCCTGCTCTGCGCCGGCGCGGCCGCCTGCGGAAGCGGCGGGCAGAACACCGCCAAGGCCGCCTCGCCGGCGACCACGTCGTCGACGGCGGCGCCGACCACCGCCGCGCCCGCCGGACCCGCCGTGCCCGGATCGGCCGATCTCACCAAGAGGCCGGTCGTCGTCGTCCCCAGCGGACCGCCGCCGACGTCGCTCGTCATCACCGACATCGTGACCGGCACCGGCGCCACGGCCAAGGCCGACTCATCGGTGACCGTGCAATACGTCGGCGTGTCCTACACCACCAAGCAACCGTTCGACGCGTCGTGGGACAGGAACCAGCCGTTTCCGTTTCAGCTCGGCACCAGCCAGGTCATCGCCGGCTGGGAGCAAGGTGTCGTCGGCATGAAGGTCGGAGGCCGTCGCCAGCTGATCATCCCGCCCAGCCTGGCCTACGGCCCGCAGGGTAAGGGCCCAATTGGTCCGAACGAGACACTCATCTTCCTGATCGATCTGCTGTCCATAGGTTGAATGACCTGTTGGGAAGCGATGACGTAGTCAACATCTCAAGCCCGTGTGGCCGCCGGTCGAGAGAAGGGGGCGATGTCGTGCTTCCGTCTTCGAACCCGACCGGGCACCGGTGGGCGAGAGAAGGGTGCGGTTCTCGTCGAGGCCGCCATCGTCATGCCCGTCCTGATCATCATCCTGCTCGGGATCATCGACTTCGGATTCGCTTTTAACAGCTACATCTCGCTGCGGCAAGGCACCCGTGAAGCCGGCCGCCAGATGGTCGTCAGCACGACGCCCAAACCATCCTCGGGAACGTGGTCCTGCCCGATCGCGGCAAATCTATCGGGGAGCGTCAACTCGTCCGCCACCGGTGCCTATGCCGATATCTACGACCTCATGTGCTACGCCAAGTCACGGATCGGACTTGATCCAGCCAGCGTTCGGGTCTCGCTCTACTGGGACACGCCCTTCACCCCGAACTCCGTCGCCACCTCTACCGACTCCGTGATCGTGTGCACCCAGTATCCGCTCAACTCGATCACCGGCATCTTCTCGCCGGTCCTGGACGGCACGATCATCAACGCCAAGACCGAGATTCGCATCGAGCAGCCGAGCTCCGACGACCTGAGCAAGATTTCAGACCCGATGCAGGAGACGGCACTGTCGTCCTGGCCGGCCTCGTGCACCCAACCGTGAAACCACCGGTGACCAGGCGTCGGCCGAGGAGCGCTGGCGACGAGCGGGGGCTGGCGCTCATCTATCTTGCGCTCGTCCTCACCATCCTCATGATCATGGCCGCGCTTGTCGTGGATATTGGCAACGCCCGCCAGCAGAAGACCAGCGCCCAGAACGCCGTCGACGGTGCCGCCCTCTCCGCCGCCCAGGTCTTGATGACGACCAAGTCCAGCCAGCCGCAGAATGTGTTCGATCTGGCCGCCAACACCGCGTACAACGCGCTGTCTCTGCACCACCCCGTCTCGGCGGCGGGCACCTGCGCGGCGGCGGGATCGTCGGCGGTCCCCCCGGCCGTGTGCCAAGACTACCAATACACCTCCAGCGGCATCCTGTATGACGTCCAGGTGACCACGCCGTTCATCGGGCCGGGCGAGGTGGTGCCGGACACGTCGATGCTCAACGTCAAGTCCTGCTGGAGCGTCCCGACCGTGTTCGGGCGCGTGATCGGACAGAACTCGATCCCAATCTGCGCGGTCGCTACCGCGCAGAACGGTGTGGGCACAGGTGGCCCGAGCAACGGCGGCTGCGGGACCGCCACCGAGCTGACGACCATCACGGACACCTTGACCACCAAACCGGCCGGCCAGCAGACAATCACCGCCGTGTACGACACATCGACGAGCTCCAACCGCTTCCCGTTGGAGACGACCAGCATCCACTTCGTCGTGCAGACGCAATACGGAACCTTCATGAAGATTCCCATGGGTCTCAACGGCGTAGGCCAGCCCGGGGTCAGCTACAGCATGACTCCACCGACCGGCGGGACTACCGTCACCATTAGTTACACCCTTCCCACCTCGATCGACACCAGTGGGGGCGCCGCCTACTCCAACACATTCTCGGCCAACCTGCAGGTCATCGACACCGCCGGCCGGCACTGCGGCAACGCCAGTTGGTCGACATGTGGCCTCAAACGAGGGGTGCCGCATGACCCGATTTTCGATGGCGGCACCACCGGGGACGTGGGTAGCTCCGGGTGGGGGGTCGATGCCACCAACGGACTTCGAGCGCATCCGGATGACGTCGTCGAGTCCGGCGGCGGTGACGGCAAGGATCTCAACACAACCACCGATCTGGACGACACCGTGTGGCCGCTCCAAGGCAGCCTGATCACCGCGGGTACGCCGATCGGCGCCATCTACCAGGATGAGTGGCCGCTTCGGGCGGCGAGCGTATCGCTGGTGATCGACGGGAACCCCGTGGGTTATGGCGGCTCCGCCTGGGGCTCCAACACCTACACCTTCGTCGACCCGTCCACGGTCACCTTGGCTGCGCCGACCGCTATCGCGGGGATGCCCGCCTTCGGCACGGTCGACAACGCCGTCTCGAGGGCCACGTACAACGGCGGCGGGCTGCGCATAACGCTATATGACACGATGAAAAATCCCATGCCAGGCGAGACGGTAAGCGTCTCCACGATCCCTGGCAGCCAGATCTCACGCCTAAACGGCATCGCCGATTTCACCTGGCCAGCGGCGGATGGGACCTACACGGTCACCTATAGCGGTGCTCGGGGCAACGGCACCTTCAAGGTCACGACGAGCGGCACATCGGTCTCGTCCCAGACTCCGGCCAACATCCCTTTCACCGGGTGGCCCAGCGGCTACAACACCAAGGGCAACGATGGCAGCCTGCCCTACTGGGGCGAGAGCGTCGGGGTTATGGACAACTCGACGGGCCTGACCCCCGGCTGGCACTCCGCCGTGCTGTTTGCCAACGATGGCGATGTCACCGCCCAGGGCGGCGACTGCGGGATTGTCGCCTGGGCCTTCAGCTCGACGGGCGGCGTTTCCGGACCAAGCACGCTCCACCTCATCACCTAGTCGAGTCCACGGGGTTCGGGGCCGATCGGGAAGCGGTTTATGCTCCGCGGCTCGTGGACACCGAACAGCTTTCCGAGTCGGCCCGGCGGGTGTGGCGGGCACTGGAACCCATCGCCGCCAACGTCTATTTCGCGCCGGAGGCCCACGCCGCCTACCAGGCCCTCGGCTTTGATCCGAGCCCAGGGGAGCGTAGAGGAGTGGCCTTTCCCGACGGCACCGCGTACTTCACCAGTCGGGGAGCCTGTCTTGGCACCGTGCCCGGAGAGGTGGTGGCCGCCGCCTTCGGCGTGTTCAACCCGGTGGCCGTCGTGCCGGCCGTGACCGATGGGTGGCGGCGCACGACCCGCGAGGCCATCCTCACCGCCCGCCAGGACAGCGCGGTGGCGTCGCTGCGGCGCCTGCTGGGGGAGCCGGCCGGGCTGAAACGAGCCACCGAACTTCTTCAGCGCGGCGGCGATGCGGTGGGCGGTGAGGGCCGGGCCTTGTTCTCCGGGATCCGGTCCCTGGGCTGGCCGGGTGACCCGATGGGCGACTTCTGGCGGGCCGCCGACCTGATCCGAGAGCATCGGGGCGATTCGCACATCGCCGCCTGGGTGGGGCGGGATCTGGACGGCGTGGAGATCGGGCTGCTCACCGATCTCTGGCGGGGTCTTCCTTTCAAGTCGTGGGTCCGGTCCCGAGCCTGGAGCGAAGATGAACTTGACGCCGGCGCCGACCGGCTCCGCGGCCGCGGCCTGCTCGAGGGCGACGCGTTGGCCGGCGCGGGCCGGGATCTGCGCGAGGAGATCGAGGTCGACACCGATCATATGGTCGGCCGGGTCATCGCCGCCCTGGGCGATGATCTGGAGGAGCTGCTCGGGCTGGTCGAACCTTGGCGCGACGCGGTGGTCGAGGGCGGCGGCTACCCCCGATGACCGTCAGCATCGACCGGGTCACGGTCGAACGCGATGGCGACGAGGTCGTCATCGATTGGGACAGCGGAGGTCCCGCCGTGGTCTATGCCGGGCCCACGCCCGAGGCGATACGGCATGACCAGCCATTGGCCGAGGGCAGCGCGCCCCTGCGTATGCTCGCTCCACCGCAGCGGTCGTACTTCTTCGTCGCGCCTCGAGACGGCATCGGTGATGTCGCCGCCGAGCGGCTCGTGGCCCTAGACGGCACCATGAACTTCCGCGATCTGGGGGGATACCCGGCTGCAGACGGCCGACGAGTGCGCTGGGGGAGGGTGTTCCGCTCCGATGAGCTCTCGGGTCTGAGCGACGCCGATGTGGTCGCGCTCAGCCATCTCGGGCTGCGGGTGATCCACGACTTCCGGTTTGAATCCGAGCGGCTCAAGGCGCCCAGTCGTCTCCCCGAAGATGACGATATCGAAGAGGTGTTGTTGACCATCGGCGGCGCGGCCGCCGAGACGATTGACATCCTCGACATCCTGCTGCGCGGCGAAGGTGGCGAGTACGGCCTGGATTGGATGGTCGAGATGTACGGCAAGCTGCTCGACAACCAGGCGCCGGTCTTCGGACGGCTGATCACCAGCTTGGCCGACCCGGGCCGGCTGCCGGCGTTGTTCCACTGCGCCGCCGGTAAGGATCGAACGGGTGTCGCTGCTGCCCTCCTCCTTGGCGTGCTCGGCGTTGACCACGAAAGCATCCTTGACGACTACGAACTGACCACCCATTACCGGTCCCAGCGGCGCATCGAGCAGCTCCGCGCGCCGCTGGAGGCGGCCGGTGTCGACATCGAATCCGTGCGCCCGTTCCTGTCCGCCCCGCGGCCTGCCCTGGCCGACAATCTGGCTCGTATCTCGAAGACGTTTGGATCCATCGAGGCGTTCGTCGTTTCCCGGGCAGGTGTGCGGGCCGATGTGCTTGAACGGCTCCGGAATCTTCTTCTCGAGTGACCAAGCCGCGACTTTCGAGGCTGCTCGTCGCCCTCGCTTTCCTTGGCATCCTGAGCGCGGGCGCGGCGCCGGCTTCTGGCGCGGTGGCCCCTTTCCCCGCGACCTCGGACAGCCGGATCGGAGCGGTCCAACCGGTTCTGGATGCACGCGTGGCCGCCCTCGCCGCCGGCAACCGGGCCGCCTGGTTGGCCACCGTCGACCCCAACGCATCGACGACATTCCGAGACATGCAGGCGGCCCTGTTCGACAACCTTCGCAGTCTGCCGCTGTCTCGCTTCTTGCTCACGGTGCGCACGGCGGACAGCGGCGATCTCGCCCCCGGCCTTTCGGCGGCGTATGGCGGCGCGCCGGTCTTCCTCCCCGAGAGCCGGCAGGTGACGCGGTTCACTGGCTATGACGATCGAGACGCGGTCGACAGCCTCTGGCTCACCTTTGTACAGCGCGGCGGCACGTGGTACGTCGGCGGCGACAACGATCTCGCATCGCTCGGTCTCGACACTGCCCGCGGCCTGTGGGACTTCGGGCCGGTACGAGTCCATCCGACCGCGCACTTCCTGGTTCTCAGCCATCCCGCCCAAGCCAGCCGGGCGGACGCCCTCGCCGCCATCGCCGAAGAGGCGATCGGCCTGCTTAACCAGCGCTGGACCCGTCCGTGGCTCGATCGGATCCCGCTCATTCTTCCCGGCTCGGAGCACGAGCTCGAGCAGATGCTGCAGTCGACCGTAGATCTCAACAAGTTCGTGGCGTTCACGTCCTATGGGGCCGTGCGCGACACCGGTTGGGATGTTACCGCGCCCCGCATCTACATCCAGGACCTCAACCTCAGCCGTTACAGCCACGGTTTTCAGGTCCAGACGCTCGTGCATGAACTGACCCACGCCGCCGCGTCCGGCCTGGCGGGTCCCGAGATTCCGTCATGGGTGCACGAAGGTGTGGCCGACTGGATCGCCAAGGGTCGCTCGACGGCCGAGCGCCGCCCGGCGGGGGCCGAGGCTCACCTGCCCCGCGACTACCAGTTCACCACCGGCAGCGGCGCATCGATCCTTCTCTCGTACGACGAGAGCCGTTCCGCGGTCTCGATCCTGGCCCGCGACCGCGGCGTGGATGCCCCTGCCGCCTTCTTCAGCGCGCTCGGCGTGCTCCGCCTGTCACCAGGTAGTTCTGACTACCAAACCGACGCGGCGCTGCGGGCAACAACCGGTTGGGGGGTCGCCGACCTCGAGCGGACCTGGTCCACGGGCTAGGCGCCACTATCCTCGCACCGATGCCCGACCAGATCTCGATCTCGCTTCCTGATGGTTCCAACCGATCTCTTCCGTCCGGCGCCACCGCCGCCGATCTGGCCGCGGCGATCGGTCGTGGGCTGGCCAAGGCGGCGATAGCGGCCAAGATCGACGGCGCGCCGGTCGATCTGGACTGCTCGATGCCTGATGGATCGTCGGTAGCCATCATCACGGCCAACATGCCCGAGGGGCTTCACGTCCTGCGCCACTCCACCGCGCACGTGATGGCGCAGGCGGTCTGCGATCTCTGGCCGGGCGCCCGCTACGCCATCGGCCCCGCTATCGACGACGGCTTCTATTACGACTTCGAGCTGCCCGGCGACGTCCATTTCACCGAGGACGACCTCGGACGCATCGAGGCCCGGATGCGCGAGATCATCGCCGAAGGTCAGCCCTTTCAGCGATCATCGTTGAGCGTGGCCGACGGTCTGGCCCTCTTCGCCGACCAGCCCTATAAACAGGAGATCATCGAGGGCGTCGACGCCTTCGACGCCGAGGAGGGAGTGGCCGGCAACGCCGTGTCGGTGTACCGGAACACGGAGCGCTTCGTCGACCTCTGCCTCGGACCGCACGTGCCCTCCACCGGTCGTCTCGGCCACTTCAAGCTCACCAAAGTGGCGGCGGCCTACTGGCGAGGCGACGAGCACCGTCCGCAGCTGCAACGCGTCTACGGCACGGCCTGGGATTCGGCGGCTGCCCTGGCGGCACACCTCGAGCGCCTCGAGGAGGCAGAGAAGCGCGACCACCGCCGGCTGGGCGCGGAGCTCGACCTGTTCTCGTTCCCCGAAGAGATCGGCAGCGGGCTGCCCGTGTTCCATCCCAAAGGCGGCCTGATACGGCGCATCCTGGAGGAGTACTCCCGGCGCCGTCACGAGGAGGCGGGCTACTCCTTCGTCAACACACCGCACCTGACCAAGTCCACCCTCTTCGAGATCTCCGGCCACCTCGACTGGTTCGGCGAGAGCATGTTCCCGCCCATGGAGTTGGAGGGCGCGAAGTACTACGCCAAACCGATGAACTGCCCCATGCACATCCTGATCTACAAGTCGCGCCAGCGGTCCTACCGGGAGCTGCCGCTCCGGTTCTTCGAGTTCGGGACGGTCTACCGCTACGAGAAGTCAGGGGTCATACACGGCCTGACACGAGTGCGGGGTCTGACCATGGACGACGCGCACATCTTCTGTTCGCAGGAGCAGATGGCCGGGGAGCTCTCGAGCCTTCTGCGGTTTGTCCTGGATCTGTTGCATGAGTTCGGGCTGGACGACTTCTACCTCGAGTTGTCGACGCGACCGGAAGGCAAAGCCGTCGGCACAGAGGAAGAGTGGGAGCGCGCCACCGAGACGCTCCGTGACGCGGCTCTGGCGGAGGGCCTGGAGTTGGTGATGGACGAGGGCGGTGGCGCGTTCTACGGACCCAAGATCTCCGTCCAGGCGCGCGACGCGATTGGGCGCGCCTGGCAGATGTCGACCATCCAGGTCGACTTCCAGCTTCCGCAGCGCTTCGAGCTCGAGTACATCGCCAATGACAATTCGAGGCCGACGCCGGTGATGATCCATCGCGCCCTGTTCGGATCGGTCGAGCGCTTCTTCGGGATCTTGGTCGAGCATTACGCGGGCGCGTTCCCCACCTGGTTGGCGCCGGTGCAGGTGCAGATCTGTCCGGTCCGCGATGACCACGAGCCGTACGCCGAGACGGTGGCATCCACGTTGCGCGGCGAGGGCATTCGGGTGGAACTGGCCGAGGCCGACGAGCCTCTGCCGGCCCGGATCCGCAAGGCCAAGGTGCAAAAGGTGCCGTACGTACTGGTGGTGGGTGGGGACGATGTTGCGGCCGGAACGGTCGGCGTCAACGCCCGAGGCGCGGCCGCCGTCGAACGAGACGTCCCCCTGGATGTCTTCCTGCACCGATTGCGAGCCGATGTTGATCAGCGCCTGGCCCACCCGTGAGCGACGCATCTCCCACCCGACTGGATCGGCTGTGGGCGGGATGGCGAACCGAGTACGTGTCCGGAGCGACCGCGCCCGGTGGAGCGGACGACTGTGTGTTCTGCGGGATCCAGGCCAGTGGCCTTCCCGATGACGAGACCTACATCGTCTGGAGGGGCCGCGGCGTCGTCGCCCTCCTGAACGCCTATCCCTACACCAGCGGTCATATGTTGCTCATGCCCGCCCGGCACGTGGCCGAGATGGAGGACCTGACCGCCGATGAGTCGAGCGACCTCTGGCGGGCGCTCGTCTCCGCGGTGCGGGCCTTGAAGGGGGCGTACCGGCCTGAGGCTCTCAATGTGGGCGGCAACCTGGGGCGGGCGGCCGGGGCCGGGGTGCCAGGCCACTTCCACCTCCATGCCCTGCCCCGCTGGAGTGGCGACACCAACTTCATGACCGCTCTGGCCGAGACCCGGGTGCTGCCGGAAACTCTTTCCGCATCCTGGAAGCGGTTGCGGGACGCGTGGCCCGGCGACGACGGACCGTCGCGCTCCACCTGATCTCTCATCTCGCTCAGCCCGCCGGTAGCCTCCGAACGATGGGTGATCAACCGGCCGAGCCGTACCGGGAC
>CAXMLU010000646.1:0-10118 GCA_964194255.1 uncultured bacterium | reverse complement strand
ATCCTCAACGAGCGTGTCGCTCAACAGCTGGCATGGACGCGTTCTGGAGAGATGCCAACTCCTCAGCCGGGGCGCCGAAGCGTCGGAGCATGGCTCCGACCCGCACGAGCAGATCGGTCGTGTCCTCGTAGCGGTCGTGGATGAGCGAAGCATCGGCCGGGTGCAGCGCCACCCAGGCGCCGGACGTCTCTCGGACCCGGCCGGCCAGCCCGTAGTGATCCGGATGGATGTGGGTGACAAGCACGCCTTGAACGTCGCCGATCGCAAAGCCGGCCTCGGTCAGTCCGGCGCACAGCACCGCGTACGAGTCATCGGTGTTCCATCCCGCGTCGACCAGATATGGGCCCCGCGGTGTGTCAAACACATAGACCAACACATACCGCAACGGATTGTTGGGAATGGGAACCGGGAGGCTCCAGAGCCCGGGACGGACCTTTTCGACGGGCGGCAGGGGACCGAGGGCCCGAGTGGTGACGGCCATCCGACCAGCCTTGCAGATCAACCGGACAGGAAACGACCAACTTCGCGGGCCAGACCCACGGGTTGCTCGTAAGGGAGCATGTGACCGGCACCGTCGAGCATCACGAACTCGGACTGGGCCAGCCGTTCCTGCCAATGCGCGGCGTAAAGCGGTGGCAGGAAGCGATCGTCGCGACCCCACGCCAGCAGCACGGGTGTGCACACCCGGTACAGCCGCTTGGACAGTCTTCGGTTGGGGATCGGGAACAGGATCTTGCCGGCGGTTCCCAGCCCGCGGGCATTGCCGATGAAGAACGTGGTCAGAGCATCCATGTTCCCGAAATCGAAACCACCGGTCAGCAGCGCGGCAGGCTAGAGCGTCACAGACAGAACGACGAAGCCGAGGGCACTCCACTCCTCCGCCTCCGTGGAGGCGTCTTCCCCGGGGAGGATCAGCAGTACCCGCTGGTTCTGCCCAGCACGGCCCAGGCCGTCTTCGTTGCCACCTCTGTGGTCATCGCCATCTCGCTCTCGACTCCTCTGGTCGGCTATTCGGTGAACAAGGAGAGTCTCATCCCCCGCGAATCCCGGCGCACTCGCCCAATAGCACCAAAATACGTTGAGTTGAATTGCCGACTAGTTACCCGTGGCTGGCGGCCGGGCTCGTTCCCGGCCAAAGCGGGGCTTCGGCGAGGTGAGCCCGATTCACTTCGCTGGATCATGATGCACATGCTCGAGGAGTACGCCCGGCACAATGGCCATGCCGACCTCCTCGGGGAGCGCATCGACGGCTCCACCGGCGAGTAGCGGCGCCTCCGGTGGTCGCCGGCGGTCGGCGATGAGCGACCGCCAGCCCCGATCGGCAAGGAGGGCTAGAGCCAGGAATCCGACCGCCACCACCCCGTCGAGCCACCAATGGTTGCCGGTCGCCACCACGACGATGGTGGTCGCCACCGGATGGGCGATGACCAGCCACCGCCACGGGCTGGAACTGATCTCGATTGCGGCAAGAGCAATCAGGACCGCCCAGGCGACGTGAACAGAGGGCATGGCCGACAGCTGGGGAGCGAAGCCCTGGCCTACCGAGCCGTAGACGGATTGGCCGTATCGCAGACCCGTGTCGACAAATCCAAGCGCAGGAAGCAGGCGCGGGGGCGCCGCCGGCACCATCTGGACCAAGAAGCAGGCCGCCGTCGACAGAGCCAGGCAATTGCGCCACCGCGGATAGCGATCCCGGTGACGAAAGAACAACCAGATGAGGAACACGATGAGAGCAGGAGCATGAGCGACGGCGTAATAGCGGTTGCACGCCTGGACGAACAGCGGATACGGCAGCGCCCAGCGCTGCACGCTCAGCTCGCTTGGGAAATGGAGCGCCTGCTCCAGGTGCCAGATCGCCAGGGCGTGGCCGATCCCGCCTTTGATGCGGGTGCCGGCCAGCTCGCCGGCCTTCTGCCAGACGGCGTATAGCACCAGGATAAGAGCCGTCTCACGGGCGATGCCGGCGGCCACCACCACCTGGCGCCGGCGTGCCGATCGAGCCAGCACCCCAAATGCTGCCAGGATCACGGAGGCGATCGCTGCCACGTCCCACCCCAGCCACATACCGCTATGGAGAGTGGCACGACCGACCGCTGCGGCGCCACTCGACACAATGGCAGGCGCGGTAAGCGTTTCGTCACCCTGGTGCGTGGAAGTAGTTGATGACCGGATCGTTCGAAGAGTTCTATCGAGACGAGCGGGCTCGCGTCCTTGCGGTCGTATTCGCATTGTCCGGAAGCCGGCCAGCTGCTGAGGAACTCACCCAGGAAGCCTTCATCCGGGCCCACGCCAAGTGGTCCGACCTCGCCCACTACGACCGGCCGGATCAATGGTTGCGACGGGTGGCGGTGAATTTGGCGGTGTCGGCCTTCCGCCGCCGCATGGCGGAGCGTCGGGCCGTTGACCGTATGACCGCCTGGCGTCCGCCCGTAGTCGACGAGCTGGCGGCTCCCTCGGCCGATCTCTGGGCAGCCGTGCGGGCGCTCCCCCGCCGCCAAAAAGAGGTTGTTGTCCTCACCTACGTAGACGACCTGCCGGCCAGCGATGTGGCCCGAATACTCGGCATCGCCGAGCCCACCGTGCGCAACCTGCTCCATCGGGCCCGATCCCGGTTGGCAGCCAAGCTCGGCGAACCCGAGCCCGAGGAGGTTCTTCCATGACGATCGACAGCCGGTTGCGTCGTGCCGCCGATGACCTGAGGGCCGCTGTGCGCGCTGACGCCCTTCCTCCCCTCGGACTGTCCCCGGTGCGTGAGCATCACTCGTATCGACGACCTGTCCTGATCACCGCGCTCGGCGTCGCCGCCGTGCTCGTGGCCGTGATCGCCGTGAACTCTCGCTCAGCCCGGCAGGTCCACGTCGCCACCCATCCGGCGACACCCGGCTGTCCCGGCAGCTTCGTGCTGCCGTTCGCCCCGCGCTATCTCCCCGCCGGTTGGAACCCAGTCGGCCGCCACCTCGCCCACGCCCAACCGGGCACCGATTTCGTCGAGGTGTGGATGAGCCCAACGGCCACCCACGGCGTCATCGAAGTCTGGCGCGGCGCCAACCTGCCAGTTCCTACCTCCCCCCTCACCACGATCACGGTCCTGCACGGGACCGGCCAGATTGGGCCGATCTCGGATGGGTCGTCGATCGTCTTCACCATCGGCGACCCGTCCAACCCGTGTCATCGCTGGGCCCTGGTCGCCCACCCCAGCGTCACCGAGGACATGCTCCGTCAGGTCGCCACGGCCCTCGTGCCCGTTAGTTGAGGGCGCCATTCGGCGAGGAGGCCGCGACGGCGCGCGAGGTGCTGGCGCTCCTGGGCAAGGACCCACACGTGTCCTATGCGGGAGCCGCGCTCGCGCCCGCCGACGGTCGGTGGGGCGGCGATCGGGAGCGCTCCTCTCAGGGCATCTTCCAGCTCTGAGAAGGCGGGCGGTCATTGCGTCCGTAGCAGCAAGGCCGTCGGTGTGCGGGCGGCGATGCGCCCCGGGACGGCGGCAACGAGATTGGCGAGCACAAGCGCGCCCGCCACGATTAGGAACATCGACAGACCCGGGACGCTGGGCGCCGGTACGGCATGGATCTGGCGGGCAAAGAGATCCCACAAGGCGCGGCCGAGCACGATTCCGAGCGGGACTCCCGCGATGGTCCCGATGGCGACCGCGACGGTTGATTGCCAGGCGACCACCGCTCCAAGCTGACGACGGGTGAACCCGAGTACTTTCAGCAAGGCGAGGTCGTGGCGCCGGCGGCGGACCGAAGCGATCAGCGTGAGACCCATAGCGGACACGGCCCCGACGGCGAGGCCGGCACCGAGCAACACGGGAGTGGTGCCCATGGAGCGGTAGTTGACGATCTCGGCGGGGCGCTGCACGGCGAGCACGGACACACCGAAGTTTGCGTTCGTGCTGGTTGCGTCGGCGATTTTGTTCAGCGCAGTGAGTGCCGCCCTGCGGTTGGCCCCGCTCCGCAGCCGCACGAGAAGGGCGTTCGGGCCGGTGACGGGGTTGTCGAACGGGTTCCTCCTTGCCGGCGGGATGAGCAGATAGGACAGCGACGCCCCGGTCCCCATATCGAGGTGCTGGCTGCCGCCTCCGATGGCGGGCATCGTTGCCGTTCCCACGATCCGCAGCCGCGTGGGTTCCGTCGACCCGTTGCTCGCAATGACGGTGTCACCGACCCGCTTGTGCAGTTGGGCCAAGGTGACGGCCCCGAGCACGACCTGGTCGGGAGCATCGAAGGCATGCCCTGACAGGATCGGTGGGCCCACCCCAGAGGTCGGGCTTCCAGCCAGCACGGGCACACGCTGGCCGTCGATCGCAAGGTCGCCGTAGTAGACGCCTGTCCAGGCGCGCACATCGGGGTCCTGGGCGAGAAGCTTGGTCACCTGTTGCTCGGGAACGTCCCCGGCGCCTGTACCGCCCCCAGCGGCCAGCATGTAGTCCCAGTTCCACCCGTACAGCGCGGGATGCGAAACCAGGCTGCGGAGGCTGGCTCCAAAAGTAAGGGTGGCGGCGACAACGACCACGGCCAGGGCGGCGCCGATGATGGCCGAACGAACCGGAACGGCGGTCCGGCCCGCGCCGGGTTCCAGGGCGAAACGGATCCCGGTCACCGCCGGCACGGGTAGGCCCGAGGTGGCGGCCGCCCGCGCCACGCGTGATCCCCGGCCTCCGGCCCGCTGCTGCCGTAGGGCCGCGCGTGGCGGCGCTTCCCTGTACGCCAGCGTCACGGCGACCGCGGCTAGGACAATGACGAGCACGAGCGGCCCGAGGCCGAGCACGGTCCAGTCAAGGGCCACTCCCGCGCCCGGTACGACGGGGCGCGCCGGGCCGAGGGGCGCTAACGGTGAAAGGGCCGCGGCCACGGCGACGCCCAGCATCGATCCGAGTATCACGGCGCCGACGACGCCGATCAGCCCGTCACTCGATGTCATCGCCGAGTCAGCGCCCAGGGCCCGCAAGGTGGCCAGGTCGTCGGCGCCGAGGCGAAGCTGACGACCGATGACCTGGGCCGCGATCAGGAGGGCGGACAGGGCGGCGATCCCGCCGAATACACCAAGGGCGATGGCCTCAGGTTTGATGGCCCGCTCCGCCTTCGCCTCAAGCGGCGACCGGAACGGCGCTGGAGGTGCCCCCGGCAGGGCGCGCTGAATCTCAGCGGCCACGGCCGCCACATTGCTTGCCCGGTCGACCCGGATGCCGCTCGACGCAGAGTTGGCGCAGCATCCGAGGAGCTGTCGGGTCAGAGCAGGAGTGAAGACCAACACGTACTGAGAGTTGCCTTCGACCTCGTCCTGCACCACCTCGTTGTTGAACACCACGATTCCAACCACCCGGACGGCGGCCCGCAGCTTCGGCACGACGCTGGCGGTACCGAAGTCGGGCGAAGACGTCTGGTTGTTGGTGTAGAAGCCCAAGGGAATGACCTCACCGAGATGAAAGCCCAGGAAGCGAGCGTCCATCGCACTGATGACCGCCTCATCGGCCCGGTTGGGATTGGGCATGCGGCCCCGGCTGACGGTGGCGCGGTCCTGGTCCAACAGCCGGCCGTCGACGCTGCCGGTACCGTTCCCGCTCGTCTGGGCGAGCGCATTGGCCGCGGGGACTCCATTCGGACCGAGCGGTAGGACGTTGACCGAGGTATAGCTCTCGATCCGCCTCACATGGGGCAGGTGGGCAATCGTGTTGACGGCGGTCGAAACCGGACCGCCGCTTTGCCCACCACCGCCTCCGGTTGGGAGCTCGAGGTCGGAGGGGTTGGTGCTGGCCAAGTACGCAGTGAACGACGACTGCGTCCGCCGGGCACCCGCCACCGCACCCATGGCCAGGCCGCCGACGAGCCCGACCAGGAGGACGATGGTCAGGTAGCCGCCCCACCGACGGCCGAAGGTGGCCCGCAAGCGATACCACGCGACCCGAACAAGCTGCCGGTTCACGGGGAGGCACCCCAACGCACTTGCCGCCTCACGCCACCTCAGACCTCCGACGACGCGCGGGTCGCGACCGTCCCCAAGCCAGTTTGGCTCGACATCCGAACAACAGCCAGGGCGTCAGCCGGTGTACTGGCCTGGTGTTAGCACGCCTCTGGTTGGGTCCCACCGGCGGGGCGCCGGCGGCCTTCAGCTCGCCCCGGCGTTGGCATCCCCACCGTCGAGCGCATCATCGAAGAGGTGAAAAGGGCGATGAGCTGAGCCAGCCGGCCACTGCTTGCTGGCACCGTGGCCATGCGGTTTTACCTCGGCCTCACGGCCCTATCGCAGGAAGTCGATGAGCAACCCGTTCACGCGGTCAGGCGCTTCCAGCTGCATCCAGTGGCCCGGCCCGTCGATCCGTTCGTAGCGCCAGGGCCCCGTTACCTGCGCGGCCGAGTCCTTCATCTGCGCCTCGGTGAGAGCGAAGTCGCCGGAGCTCCAAACGCCGAGCGTTGACGCCTGGACGGGCGGTAGCAGCATGGGCGGCTCCACCATGGTGCGGGGGTGCACGTTCGCTCGATACCAGTTGAGGCCGGGGGTGAGCGAGCCGGCGCTCTCGAGCTCGGCGATCACCGCGTCGCTGTCGGGGTGCTTGCTCCACGTCCGAAAGTTCGCCCATCCGTCGGCAGAGAGCCACTGCTCCGCGATGCCTTCGAACTGGAAGAGCAGCATGTACCACGATTTCTCGCGCTGCTCAAAGCCAGCCCCGAAAAACGTGGCGGGATGCCCTACGGAAAGGGCCACCAGCCGGTCGACCCGGTCGGGGACGAGTGACGCCATAGCCCACGCCACGGCCGCTCCCCAGTCATGGCCGACGATGTGGGCGCGCTCCACGCCCACGTCGTCAAGTACGGCCATCACGTCTCCGCACAGGAATGGGATCTGATAGGCGTCGATGTCGGCTGGCTTGTCGGAGCGTCCGTAGCCGCGCTGATCGGGAACAATGACCTTGAAGCCGGCATCCACCAGAGCCGGGATCTGGTTCCGCCATAACCGGCCGGAGTCGGGAAAGCCATGAAGCAACATGACCGGGCTCCCATCGCCGGTCACCTCAAACTCGATGCCCACCCCGGAGGAGTCGACGCGCACCTCAGCCCCCTATCACGCCGAGCAGTCCCGCCCGATCGGGCCCGAGGGGTGGGCTATCTCGCCATCCCGAGCCGAGCTTGACGACCTTGTCGAGAAGGGCGGAGTCGGAGAACAGGTCCTGCGGCAGCGCCAGAGCACCCACGACGTCGATGAAGGCTCGGAAGCAGTCGGCATCGTGGAACGCGGCCGACTTCAGCGCCTCGGTGATCTCGAAGCTCGGGTCCGAGGGCCCCTCCCGCCCATCGATGGCCGCCTGCATGGCCGCCAACCGCCCATGGTCGTAGTCGAGAGTCGCCGCGAACCACGGGTCGGCTTCGCGCTGCGTCGCCTCGTTCCAGGAGGTGACAATCCCGATTGGGTCGGGTGCGCGACGGAGTTCGTCACGGAACGCCACCGCCTGCATGGTGCCGATGCTGATCCCCCTCCCCACCGACGGGTTCGTGCAGGCCCATGAGTCACCGATGGCCACCACACCGGTCGCCACCGGTGAGCCGTCCACGACGAAAGAGCGGTGACGGTCCTCGATCTTCGCCATTACGGAGATTTGGTCATCGAGCGGACTGCCATCGAGCCAGTGAGCGACGAGCGGATATGCCCTGACCACCGATTCCCAGGTTTCGACGTCCTTGACCTTGCGGAGGGCTGCGTCGCCACTCCCGGCAATGATGCCGATTCCCCAGGTTCCGTTATCCGCCGGCAGGGTCAGGATCGAGATCGAGCCGTAATCCTGGAGCAGCGGCCCCAGCGAAACCGGCACCGAGCCGTCCGGCGATTGGAAATGTCGGCCGTAATAGACGAAGCCGCAGTCGTCGAGCTGTTCGTTGGGGCGGCGGCCACCGACGGCTTCGAGAAAGTCCGGCAGCCTCGAGCGACGCCCGCAGGCGTCGATCACCAGATCGGCGCTGATGTTGTCACCCGTCCCCGTTCGCACGCCGGTCACGTGCAGGACGCCGGGCACCACCTCGGGCCCGCTTAGCAATGCCGCAACCTCGGTTGCCCGGCGGATCGTCACACCCGAGGTCTCCGCCGCGACGGCTGCGAACACACTCTCGATCACCGGACGGCGGGCTGTAAGGCACTCGAACCGCTCGTCGCCCGGCCGGACACCGCCGGTCAGCTCCGTCGGAGCCGAAGTCACGGGGTTCATCCGAAGAGCGCCGGAGGCCGCCAGCGCGGCGGCAACAGTCGGTAGCTCTTCTTCGATAATGGCTCGATGGCGGGCCAGCAGAAAGTGCAGCAAACGAAACTGGTTGACCCCTTTACGCTCCCAGGACTCCCATGCGTCCGTCGGGGTCTCCGGCGGTGGCGCCGGGTCCCGTTCCAGCACCGTCACCTCGTGCCCGTCCGCACCCAGAAGCATCGCTGCCGACAAGCCGACAACTCCCGCACCCATCACAACAATCTTCACATCCCACCCCCTTGCTCGCTCACGTCCTCACGCTAGTCAGGTCCGCGGACCACTTCGTAGTCCGATGGCCAGTTGGGCTGCATGAGATGCCACTGTTCGGGGGCGCGGCGGATGAGTTTCTCGAGCGCGTAGGCGATGCGCTGGGTGATGGCCGTGACGTCCTCGCGCAGCCGGCCGGTGCGCTCGGTACTCAAGGGCGGGCGGATCACGCCGAGATGGCCGCCGTTGTGCTCATCGAAATACACGGCCGCCGGGAGCAAGGCCGCCCCGGTACGAATGGCCAAAGTGGCTGGTCCGGCCGGAAGCTCGGTTCGCTCCCCAAAGAACTCCACGGCCACGCCCGCCCCGCCCACGTTGCGATCGGAAAGCAGGCACACGGCGTGGTTGGAGCGGAGCGCCCGTATGACCGCTGTCCCGGCGGCCGGCCCGACCCCGACCACCTCCATCCCGAGAGAGCGCCGGAACTGAGCAAACCATTCGAACAGCTCGGGCGGCTCGAGCGCCTCCACGACGACGGTCACGGGATAGCCCATGGCCGCTAGCCACGCGCCACCCCAGTCCCAACCACCCAGATGCGGGATGACGAAGATGACGCCGTTCCCGGCGGCGCGGGCCTCCTCGATGTGGGCCACGCCCTCCCAGGCCATCCCGCCCAGCACCTCGGTTCGGGTCTTACCCTGTAGCCGAAAGGAATCCAGCCAGTACCGCGCGTACGAACCGAACGCCCGGCGCACCTCCCGGGTCATGGCCGGCCCCTGGAGATCCGGACCATACACGCGGCGCAGATGCCGCTCGAGCATGGCCCGCCGGCTGCGCATCGGTCGAGTCTGGGCGAGGACACGACCGAGGCCGTCGGCGGCGACCATCCCAAACCGGCCCGGCATCATCCGGGAGACGAACACGCCGCTGCTGTAGACCACCCGCGGATTACGCCAGGGACGCGTTACCACCGCGATGGAATGCGACGATCAGCGACCGTGGCCGGACCGGCGACGCGACTGTCGCTCCCGCCAACGTCCCGCCGCGGCATTGGGCGAACTACGGGCCCCTGAACGCCGCCACGTGAACGACGACGCCTCGCGGCGGTCCGTCCGGGTCATCCAGGGTTCGGCCGTTGCTCGCCACTCCCGCCAGCGGGCGGCGGCGCCGAGCCGGCCAGACTCCGTCTCCTGAGCCACGCCCTCGGCCGTGGTCGCTCTGCCCGCTTGGCGCCAGACCTTCACGAACCGCTGGATGGCCGTCAAGAGGGTCAGCCCGAGCATGATCCAGAGGACCGGGACGAGCACCACCGTAAACGCCAGCCCGATGCAAAGCGCGATGATCCGCTCGGCCCGCTCCATAAGTCCACCGCGGGCCGTGAATCCGAGCGACTCCGCTTTGGCGCGCTCATAAGAGATCAAGGTGGACGAGCCGAGGACCGCAAACGGCAGCAGGGCGGCGTGACCGCCATGGGCGGACGCCAAATACCAGGCGATGCCACCCAACACCAGGGAGTCGGTCACCCGATCCGACACGGAGTCGAAGAAGGCGCCGCGGGGCGATGCCGTACCCGATGCCTTGGCTACCGCTCCGTCGAGCAGGTCAGGCAGGGCCGAGCCGATCAACAGGACCAGGCCTAGACCCAGGTGACCCGAGCCGATGGCAACGGCGCAACCCCCCG
>CAXMLU010000645.1:0-5410 GCA_964194255.1 uncultured bacterium | reverse complement strand
GGTCCACTCCATACGCCTTCCACGATGGCATCGTCGGGCTGTATTTCATGGCCTTCTGCAAGAATCAGGCGCCCTTCCGGGAGCGTCCCACAGGTGATGTCGCATACGACGAGGCCGCGCTGCGCGACGCCGAGGAGAAGATGCACGCCGGAGGCACCCGCGACGACGACGAACCCGTTCCCGAAGGTGGCCACGATTCAGGCGCCCTCGCGGACGCGGCCGAGAAGATGAAGGCCGACCCGGACAAGTAGCCAGCAGGTCCCGCTTGAGGCTGTTGACGGCGTGAGGTGACCGCATTAGAGTACCGAACATATGTTCGAAGAGGAGGCCTCATGGCAAAGGTAAAGCCCATTCCCGATGGATACCCGCAGGTCATGCCGTACCTGTGTGTTGACAACGCGGTCGCCGCCATCGATTTCTACAGCACGGTCTTTGGCGCTAAGGAGCGCATGCGCATGCCCGACCCCAACGGCAAGATCGGCCACGCTGAGCTGCAGCTCGGTGATTCGGTGATCATGCTCTCGGACGAGTTCCCGGAGATAGATCTTCGCAGTGCCAAGTCCATCGGCGGTACCCCGGTGACGTTGAGCGTGTACATCGAAGACGTCGACGGGGTGTTCGAGTTGGCCCTGAAATCGGGCGCGAAGGCTCTCCGACCGGTCGAGGATCAGTTCTACGGCGACCGATCAGGCCAGTTCGAGGATCCTTTCGGCCACCGATGGAACGTCGCCACCCACATCGAAGATCTCTCGCCGGACGAGATGGCGAAGCGCGCCGGCGAGGCGATGGCCGGCGGCTGACGTCTGGCGGAGGTAGCTTCCGCCGGTGCCGGCAGAACTCCCCGTCCACCAAATTGCTGCTGACGGAGTTGGCGGGCCGAATCCGGGGCGGCGAACCCGTGTTGGACGTGGGCTGCGGCAGCGGCGTCCTGTCGCTGAGCGCGGCTCGACTCGGGGCCGCATCCGTCACCGCGCTCGACATCCGCGCCGACGCCTTGGCCGCCACCCGAACGAACGCCGTCCGTAATGGCCTGGCCGGCACGATCGAGGTGTCCGAACGTCGGGTCAGCGACGTGCCCGGCCGGTTCGATGTGATCTTGGCCAACATCGGAGCGACCGCGCTCATCGAGTTGGCCCAGGCGCTCCAGACCCAGCTTCAACCCGGCGGCTGAATCGGACTGAGCGGCCTGTCGCCGGCCCAACTCTCGGTCGTAGGGGGCGCCTACGACGAACTACGGGTGGTTGTTGCGACCCCACAGGACGACGACTGGTCGGCGATCATCGGATGCCACCAGAGCCGCGCCGACGTTTAGCCGAGCAGGTGCTTGGCCATCACCACCCGCTGGATCTGATTGGTCCCCTCATAAATCTGGGTGATCTTGGCATCGCGCATGTAGCGCTCCATGGGGAAATCCTTGGTGTATCCGTAGCCGCCGAGCAGCTGCACGCCGTTCGTGGTCACCTCCATCGCCACGTCGGAGGCGAAACATTTGGCCATCGAGCCGGCCAGCGACAGCTCGCGGCGCGGGTCGCCTTCATCCACCAGCGCGCATGCCCGGTAGACCAGATTCCGCGCCGCCTCGGTCTTCATGGCCATGTCGGCCACCATGAACTGGAGCGCTTGGAAGTCGGCCAGCGGCCGACCGAACTGCTTGCGTTGCTTCAGGTATCCGATGGCATAGTCGATTGCCCCCTGGGCGATCCCGACCGCTTGGGCGCCGATGGTCGGGCGGCTGCGGTCGAGGGTGTGCATGGCGATACGAAACCCGTCGCCCTCCTCGCCTAGACGATTCTCGGCGGGGACCCGTACGCCATTGAGCAGGATTTCGCCGGTCGGGCTGGCCCGCACGCCCATCTTGTGCTCCAGCTTCCCGACCCGGATGCCCCAGGTGCGTTCCACGACGAAGGCGGAGACTCCGCGTGCACCGGCCGCCGGATCGGTCTTGGCGAACACGATGTAGATATCCGAGATCCCCGCGTTGGTGATCCAGTACTTGGTTCCCGACAGCACGTAGTCGTCGCCATCGCGATCGGCGCGCGCCCGGATGGCGGCCACATCGCTCCCCGCGTCAGGCTCGGACAGGCAATAGCTGGCCTGGGCCTCGCCCGACGCCACCCGGGGCAGATACCTCTGCTTCAGCGCGTCGCTCCCCCAGTTCATGATCGGGATCATCCCCAGCTTGGAGATGAGGATGGTGAGGGCGGTGGAAGCGCACACTCGCGCCAACTCCTCGATCATGATGGCCTGGGTCACATGATCGGCGCCCGCCCCGCCGTGCTCCACCGGAATGCCGAGCCCGGGCAACTCCATGGCCCGGCAGTCAGCAAAGTTCTCCCAGGAGTACTCCGCCCGTTCGTCGATCTCGGCCGCCCGGGGTGCGATCTTGTCCTCGGAGAAATGGCGCATGGTCGAACGAAAGTCGCGTTGCTCGTCGCTCAGCGTGATCGGCTGCATGGTCGGCAGTCTCGCGCCATGATGCAGGCATGCTGTGGGTCGTGGTTTCCCGCTCCTGCGTGGAAGGCAGCGGGAGCTCCGGGTGTGGGCTGGCCAACCATCTTCCCTGGTACTTCGGGTTGCTCCTCGTCCTGGCGTGGGTGGTCGTCACCGTGGCCACCGTGGCCCTGTTGCGACGCCGCGTTCGGGGCTGGCTCGAACGGCGCCAGTTGGCGCGCGATCAGCGCAAAGCGCTCAGAGAGGGCCACGGCACCGATATCGAGCTCTACTGACGAGTTGTGCGCGCGACCGTGCGTGGATCCCGAGCACTGCCGCGCGCGCAACTCGTTCGGCGAGCGGCGAGCCCGAGCGGCGAGCGGCGAGCGGCGAGCCCGCGCGGCGAGCGGCGAGCCCGCGCGGCGAGCCCGCGCGGCGAGCCCCCATCCAGCCCCAAACCTCAGTCGGTGGGGAGCAGCGAGCGCCACTCGCCCAGCCGGCTGGCGACCTGGGCGGGCGTCACTCGGAGGGTCGACTCGGGAACGCGATCAACGATCTCGCGCTGGTCCCAGTAGTGGTGCGAAGCGCCCTTGAACAACGGCACGCGGAAGGCGACCAGGTCCTTCGGTGCGCCCGGCAGGAACCCCCAAAGGGTGTAGGCCAGTTCCATGTCGTAGATGACCGGCGCCCGCCCGAAGATGGAAGCCCGCTTCGTCCCGACCGCGAAACAGCCGGCGACCGCGTCCTCGGCGTGTTCCCCCGGCTGGAGCACCAACCGGTCGACGAACATCCGCGCCAGCTTCAGGCCATACCCCAGATCCGGACCGGGGCTGCCGAACTTCGCACCCGACGGGGCTCGGCCCCGGATCTCCGCCGGGCGGTCGGCCCGCCACGCGTGGGCGGGAGGCAGGCGTTCGGTCACCCGCACCCCCGCGCCGATCGCCACAGGCACATAGTCGGGCTGGGTCACGCGTGCTCCTCGTGCAGCAGTCCGTAGACGATCGAATCGGCGAGCGCCTCCCACGAGGCCTCGATGATGTTGTCCGACACCCCGATGGTGGACCAGCTGGTCTCGCCGTCGGTGGAGTCAATGAGCACGCGGGTCACGGCGGCCGTCCCCTTGGCGGTGTCGAGCACCCGTACCTTGTAGTCGGTCAGGTGCAGATGGGCCAAAGCCGGGTAGTGCTGGCCGATGGCCTTGCGCAGCGCCGCGTCAAGGGCGTTGACGGGACCGTTGCCCTCGGCGGTGGCCACCACCCGCTCGTCGCCGACGTGGACCTTGATGGTCGCCTCGGTCACGAAGGCGCCATCCTCGCGCTGCTCGGTGATCACCCGGAATGACTCCAGCCGGAAGAAGGTCTGCTTCCATCCCGACGCGGCCCGCATGAGCAGCTCGAGCGAACCGTCGGCGGCTTCGAAGTGATAGCCGCGATGTTCGAGCTCCTTCAGCTGATGGAGCACCTCACCGAGGGCACGGCCATCCAGATCGAGGCCGAGCTCGGTCGCCTTCATCTGCAGTGTGGATCGCCCAGCCAGCTCGCTGACGACGAACCTGGTGCCATTGCCCACCGAGTCCGGCGGGACGTGCTCATAGGCGTCGCGCGCGCGGGCGATGGCGCTGGTGTGAAGGCCGGCCTTGTGCGCGAACGCCGACGAGCCCACGTAGGGCTGCTGCGGATTCGGGGTCACGTTGACCAACTCGGCAATGTGATGGGCCACCGGCGTCAGCCGCTCCATCCGGTCGGCGGGGATCGTCTTGACCCCCATCTTGAGGCTGAGGTTGGGGATGATCGTCGTGAGGTTGGCGTTGCCGGTGCGCTCGCCGTAGCCGTTGATACAGCCCTGCACCTGCCGGGCGCCCTGGCCGACGGCTGCCAACGCGTTGGCCACCGCGCAGCCGGCGTCGTCATGGAAGTGGACGCCAATGGGAACGTCGGTGAAGTAGGCGACCACCTCGGCAACGATGCGCTCCGCTTCGGCTGGCAGCGTGCCACCGTTCGTGTCACAGAGAACGAGCGTGTGCACGCCGTTGACGGCGGCCGCCTCGAGGACCCGCATGGAGAACTCGGGGTTGCGGCGGTAACCGTCGAAGAAGTGCTCGGCGTCGAACAGGACCCGCAGCCCGGACCGGGCGAGGAACGCCACGGACTCGCCGACCATGGCGACGCCTTCGTCCAGCGTCGTCTGGAGGGCTTGGGTGACGTGGTAGTCCCACGCCTTGCCGACGATGCAGACGGCCGACGTTCCCGCTTCTACCAGGTTGCGCAAGGTGTCATCCGAGTCCACCTTGCCGAGAGGACGGCGGGTCGAACCGAAGGCGACCATGGTCGCCGTGGAGAGCGATAGCTCGCTCGGAACCCGGCGGAAGAACTCTTCGTCTTTGGGGTTGGAGCCCGGCCATCCCCCTTCGACGTAATGCACGCCGAGGTGGTCCAGTTGCTCGGCGATGCGCAGCTTGTCATCGACCGTGAGCGACAGCCCCTCCAGCTGGCTGCCGTCTCGGAGGGTGGTGTCGAAGATCTCGACGGAGTCAGGAAGCTTGGGGAAAGAGGTCGGTACGCCAGGGTCAGCTGACATGTTCGACCCAGTCCTTGTATCGATCTATCTCGCCGCGGACCGTTGAGAAGAAGATTTCCTGGATGCGGCGGGTAACGGGGCCCGGCGTGCCGTCCCCGACGACACGATCATCGACCGAGTTGATGGGCACCACCTCGGCGGCCGTTCCCGACAAGAACGCCTCGTCCGCCGTATAGAGGTCGCTGCGCAAGATGTTGGCGGTCTCCACCTCGTAGTCGAGGTCCTTGGCGATGGTGAACACCGAACTCTGGGTGATGCCCTCCAGCGCCCCGGCCGAGACGGGCGGGGTGATGATCCGGCCCCCCTTGACAATGAAGATGTTCTCGCCCGTGCACTCGCTCACATAGCCCTGCGGCGACAGGAGGATGGCCTCGTCGTAGCCGGCCTTGAGCGCCTCGACCTT
>CAXMLU010000644.1:0-9387 GCA_964194255.1 uncultured bacterium | reverse complement strand
GTGGTGAACGACCTCGGTGGCGCGGTATCGGGCGGCGGTGGCGACAAGCGGGTCGCCGACGAGGTCGTCGACGTCATCAAGCAGCGCGGCGGTGAAGCAGTCACGAACTACGACGACGTGTCCGACTTCAACGGCGCGAAGAACATCGTCAACACCGCGATCGAGGCGTTCGGAAGGCTCGACGTGCTCGTGAACAACGCCGGCATCGGCACGGCGGCACCAGCCACCCGTGAGGCGCCGGAAGACTTCCGGCGAGTCGTCGAGACGAACCTGATGGGGTCGTTCTGGATGGCGCAGTCCTGCGGACGCGTGATGAAACCCGGCGCCAGCATCATCAACATCGGCAGCATCCTGGGCTCGACCACGGCCGCATTGCCGCAGGCGGCGTATTCGGCGAGCAAGGCCGGCGTGATCGGCTTGACTCGAGACTTGGCTCAGCAGTGGATGGCTCGGAAAGGGATCCGGGTCAATGCCATCGCCCCCGGGTTCTTCCTGACGGAGATGACGGACCAGTACGAGGAAGGCTATTTGGAAACGATGCTGGCCCAGCGGGTGCCAGCCGGCCGAGCCGGTGAGCTTGAGGAGTGCGCGGCGGCCGTCGTATTCCTCGCCAGTCCAGCTGCCTCATACATCACTGGCGTACTCCTGCCCGTCGATGGCGGCCTGCTCACGACCTGACATGCGGGCCGGCAGTAGCGCGGCCTAGCCGGACAGACGCGCCTTGAGGCGCGTGGCCGCGAGTGCACGCAGGCCATCCGTGCGGATCTTGGCGTTGCCGGTAAACGACAGGTCGGCCTCGTCGACGAACAGGACGTGGCGGGGGATCTTGTACGAAGCCAGGCGGTTTCGCAGGAACGCGCGCACGCTGTCCTCATCGACATCCGATCCGGCGTGGGCGACCGCGCACACCACCACGATCTCGCCCCGGAGCGGGTCGGGCACGCCGACGGCATGGGCCACCTTGAGACCCGGATGATGGAGAAGGAGCGTCTCGATCTCGACCGGCGAGACGTTGGCGCCTCCCGTCTTGATGAGATCGGAGGTCCTCCCAGTCCAATGGAGCTGGCCGAACTGATCGACGTAGCCGGCGTCGCCGGTGGGGAAGAAACCGTCGCCGTCCAACGGCGATTCGAGGGCTTTGAGGTAGCCCTTCATGAGCGTTGGTCCTTTGACCGCGATCTCTCCGACCACGCCCGGGCCCTGAGGGGCACGGGTATCCGGATCAAGGATGCGGATGGCGTTGCCCGGCAGGATATGACCGGCATGCAACTCGTCGCCGGAGCGAGGCGTGTCGGCCGGGTCGGAGCTGATGATCGTGAACATCTCCGTGAGCCCGAAGGCTTGCCTCGGGCTCCACACGTCCTCGAGATGCACGGTCGGATGACGGCCGAAGCTGGAGAACGCCTCGACCTGGCGCAGAGAGGAAAGGTCGACCGATGACCACTCCGGATCGTCCTCGAGCGCTCCGAGCTGATGGGGCCAGGCGTGGGCGGACGTGACCCGTTCGGTCTCGAGCAGGTGGAGAGCCTCGCCCGCGTCGAAATGCTCCTGGAGGACCAGGCAACCGCCGCCCGCCAATGTTCCCCCCATGATCATGGCGAACCCGGCCGTCCAGAAGAGAGGAAAGGCACTCCAGGTGCGGGTAGCGGAGTCGACACCGAGGTGCCGGGCGAATCTCCAGCACTGAAGGGCGACGGCATGGTGGTTGTGAAGAACTCCCTTGGGGCGTGCGGTCGAACCGGACGTGTAAATGATCACGGCGTCGTCGGGCGGAGTGACCTCGGCGATGACCGCGTCGAGGATCCCGTCGTCGACGTCGCCGGCTCGGGCGAGCAGGTCGTCCCAGCCCGTTACGCCGGGAAAGTCAGGGCGGCGACTGATGAGAGCTAGGTGACGGAGGAAGGGGAAGCGACTCGATTGCAGAGGGGCGGCTTGATCGAGCTCCGGCAACAGTTCTCTGAGCTCATCGGCATAGGCGCGATGAAGCAGATGATCCTGGCTGATCAGGAAAGAGGCGTCGCAGTGGCGCAGGACGTAGTCGAGCTCGGGCGGCTCGAACCACGTGTTGAGGGGCACCATGACTCCGCCGGCCATGGTGATGCCGAACGCGGCCACCACCCACTCCGGCCGATTGGGGAGCAGGACGGCCACGCGGGTGCCTTTGCTGAGGCCCGATGCGAGAAGTGCTTTCGCCAGGGTTCGGGCCTGCCTGCGGAGATCGGAGTACGACAGGCGCACTCCGCCGGCCGGGAAGGACACTGCTTCCTGACCGCCATGTGAGGTGCTCACCGTGTCGAGCAGCCCCGGCAACGTGAGGGCGCCGATTCCGGGTTCCTCGTCGGGCTGTGGTCCCCAGAAGGTCGTCACCGTTTCTCGGGGCTCACCGCGCCAGCTCGACCTCGACGGGGCCTTTGGCCATCACCGTGCCGTCCTGGTTGCTCATGACCACCTCGACCGAAACCAGGGCGGCGTCGAAGCTCGGTTCTTCACGTTTGGCGATGACGGTGCCGTCGAGGATCGACAGGTCACCCTCGAAGGGCGGGAACCGATACTGGATGTTGGAGTGGCGGATCGATCCCTGGGCCCCCGCCCAGCCCGACACATAGTCGAGGATCCAGGCGCCCATGGCCGCGCCGTAGCCGTAGTTGCGGGGCATACCGACCAGCCGGGCGTGTTCCGGGTCGACGTGGCCTCGGGATGGCCCGCGGTAGAGGCCGTCGTCGAGCGAAGGGTCGATGTCGGATCCCTCGACATTGCGGTCCATCTCGTCCAGCCAACCCGCCTCGAGGATGTGGTCATGACCTTCGCGCCGCTGAGAGCCCCATGCCTGGAAGATGAACGACCTCCACTCCGTCGCGAAGCTCTGGACGGTGTGCGGACCGATCGGCCGGGCGGGCAACGTCTCTCCCGGGTCGGTGGCGGCAAAAGAGCGGGGTTCCTCCGTGCGAATGCTGCGGATCCAGTCCAGACGTTGGGCCTGGATTTCCGCTAGCCGGGCATCGCTCCATGTCGGAACGGGCGCGGCTTGCTCGAAGAATCCGCGCTTACGGGCCTCCTCGGCGAGATAGCGCACGGCGGTCGAGCGCTGCGTGGCCACCCGCTCCCCCCGCTGATTGAGGTGCAGCGTGTCGCCTCGGCTGAACATCGTCGGGCCGGCGAACTTGGTGTCGGCGATCTTGTAGTCGACGAAGCGCCGTTGCTGTCGAAGGTGGTCACCGGGGAAGATCCGGGGTCCGTAGAACCACCATTCGTCACCGCCGAAAATCATGTGCGTGCCGGGGATGCTGCCCACGATGGCAGGGGTAGCTCCGTGGCCGACGTCCGCGCACACGGCGAATGACTGAGGCGCCACGATCCGCCCAAACGGGCTTCGGGCCGCGACATCTTCCTCGAAGTGGATGGGATTGGGGTATTGCATGCCCTGGACCCAGCGCCGTATGTCCGTCGCGGAGACGGGCTCCTTCAGCTGGCCGCCGCCCAACTCCTTACCGAGCTGACGGTCGACGTCAGCAGTGTCCAGTCCCAGGTGGGTGTCCGTCTTGGCCATGAACAAAATCTATGACTATCACGTCATGTTTGTCACCTGAGCGTCAGATGCGACCCCGCCTACCAGCCGCCACTGGGTAGTCTTGGTTCGGAGGTGAAGCACGATGATTGTGATGTGGCTGGTGTTGGGCATCGTGCTTCTCCTGTTCGAGTTGCATCACCTCGCTTTTTACGCGCTCTTCGGAGCCATCGGAAGCCTGGCCGCCGCCGCCGTCGCCCTCTTCGCGCCCGGCGCCATCGCCGTCCAGGCCGCGGTCGCGGTGGCGGTCGCCATCGCCGGGGTCGTTGCCGTCCGCCCCCTCGTCAGCAAGGCCTTCGCCAGCCGTCGCCTTGGGCACGTGGTGCGCGGGGTTCACGGAGGCTTGATCGGTCAGCAGACCATCACGCTTGACCAGGTTGGCGGCGCGCACTTGGTCGGACACGTGCGCGTCGCCGGCGAGCGGTGGCTGGCCGTCAGCGGCGGTAGCGAGGTGATACCGGCGGGCACGCCGGTGCTCGTGACCGGAGTCCAGGGCACCACGCTGGTGGTCTGGCCCGTCGACGGGATCGATGACGGCCAGACCGATCAGAGTGCGCCAGTACACGACGAAGCGCCTGACGGCGCGGATGGGAGAATCCCGTGAGCGTAGGGGGCATTATTGCGTTGTCGGTGCTCGGGCTGGTCGTGCTCGTGCTGCTCGGCGCACTCCGGGGCATGCTCAACATCGTCCAGCAGGGACAGGTGGGCGTGGTCAAGCGGTTGGGTGAGTACCGCCGGACCCACGAACCCGGCTTGGTGGTCATCGCCCCCTTTATCGACGCCCTCCAGCGGGTCGATATGCGGGAGATCCCCGTGCCCGGCGATCGGCAGGACGTCATCACGAAGGACAATGTCGTCGTCACGGTGAACGCCACGATCTTCACCCAGGTGGTCGACGCGAAGCAGGCGTTGTTCAGCGTGAAGAACTTCGACGTGGCGATCGATGCGCTGGCTCGCACCGCGCTTCGATCCGTGATCGGAACCATGACTCTGGACGAGGCGTTGTCCGAGCGGGAGCGCATCAATACCGATGTGCAGCAGCAGATGGAGGTGGTCACGGACAAGTGGGGCATCCGGATCAGCCGGATCGAGATCGTCGAGATCGCACCCCCGCCCCAGATCCTCCAGGCCCTGGCGCTGCAGAAGACGGCCGATCAGGAGAAGCGGGCGAAGATCCTGCAATCCGAAGGTCTCCAGCAGTCCGCCATCAACGTGGCTGAGGGCGACGCGCAGGCCGCCGTGAAGGCCGCCGATGGTCAGCGCCAGTCCGCCATCCTGCGGGCGGAAGGTAATCGGAAAGCGGCGATCCTCGAAGCGGAGGGGCGGGCCCAAGCCATCGAGACGGTATACACGGCCATCAAGAAGGCGGGGCCCGACTCGACGCTGGTGGCCATCCTGCAGCTCGACACGTTGGCCCGATTCGCGGACAGCGACAACGCAAAGATCGTGGTGCCGTACGAGAGCGCGGGCCTCCTGGGTGCCGCCCAGGCGCTGCGCAGTGTGCTCGACGGCGTCCGCACGGACGGGGTCAGCGGCACCGGCACTTGACCGCGGGGCCGGTCGTGGCCGCGGGGCTGATCCGCCCCGCGGTCACGCGACCTCTCAGATGACTCGGCGATAGACCAGCTGGGTGTTGGCCCCGGGTACGTCGGCGTAGACGCCGGGAACTTGGCTGTCGATCAACTCGACGAAGCCCGGATCGGTGTTGACCGCCTGCTCCGCTCGCTCTAGCTCGGTCACGTTGGCGTACGCGCTCACCCACGTCACCGCGCCGTAGTTGCCGGTCGAATCGGCAAGGAACAACGTCGGTGCCCCGGTGATCTGTTCGGCCCGCGGCGCGATCTCGATGCCGAGGGCGACGCCCCGTGCCAGCTTCCCGGCGACCATGGTCGAGTGGACAGTGGCGACATACTCAACCTGCCGGTTTGGGGTCCCCTCGCTGTGTACGAGCATCCCGAGGGCGTCATCGAGGGATCCTGGTATCAGGTACTGATTGGCCCGGTCGAGCAGGTCGTTGTACGCGTCGTCCACCATCAGCTTGTCGTTGGCCGCCTCCAGGGTGACCAGGTCGGCAACGAACGCCGACCACACCAAGGTGCCGACTGCAGGAGAGAACGTCTGATTCCAAAGGCTGACCTGCAGGCCGGGGGTCTGGGCGACTCTTTCGGTGATGCTGGTGGCCCAGGCGATGGAGTCGCGGGGTTTGCCGCCCGATAAACGGGCGCGTCGGGTGAAACAGGTACATGGTCCCTCCTGGAGGGGCTCAACAAACACCGGGCGGGGAGTTGGACTGCCCGGTGGGAGCAGCGCATCACGCGGGGCCCGTCTCTGCCAGGCCTGGTGCTTGTCCCGCGGCGAGTCTCCCCTTCCCACCGGTGAAGTAAAGGCCCGATATGTTCACGGCATCTGTCAGACGTCGGATGATGGCATGGTGTGGCGATGACCGATCCGGTGGCCGTGGTCGGGGGCCGGCTGTTGAGCGGCCTGCGCGATCTCACCTCGGACCTGTCGGCCCTGGAATCAGAGGGCTTCTGGGCGGTGGTGGTGGGGTTTGACGGTGAATCGGTTTGCGCCCGTTTCGACCACGTCCGTAAGGCCCGACCCTGGCCGGGGCGACCCTGGCAAGGCCCGCCATTGCGCGCCTGGACCTCGAGCTTGGAGGGTCCCGCTTACCGCGCCGGTGTCGTTGTCATCCGCGATGCCATCGCCGCGGGTGACGTCTACGAAGTGAACTTGTGTCGGGTGCTCTCGGCGCCCCTGCCGGTGCCGCCGCCCGACATTGCCGCCCTCGGCGCGGTGCTGGCCGAGGGGAACCCGGCACCGTACTCCGCCGTGGTGCGGCTGCCCTCGGCGGGCATCTTCGTGGCCTCGGCGTCACCGGAGCGCTTCCTGCGCCGCGACGGAGGCTGGGTCGAGTCGTCGCCGATCAAGGGTACGGCGGCTACCGCGGACGGCTTCGTCGCCAAGGATCGAGCCGAAAACGTGATGATCGTCGACCTGGTTCGCAACGACTTGGGGAGGGTCTGCGACTACGGCACCATCACGGTGCCTGCGCTCTGCGAACTGGAACCCCATCCGGGACTCTTCCACCTCGTCTCGACCGTCCGTGGCCGGCTGCGGGCGGAAGTGACGTGGGCCGACCTGCTGGCCGCTACGTTCCCACCCGGCTCGGTGACAGGTGCCCCGAAACTGGCGTCGCTCAAGATGATCGCGGCCCTCGAACCCGTCCGCCGGGGACCGTACTGTGGCGCCATCGGATGGGTGGACGCCGACCGTCGCCAGGGTGACCTCAACGTCGCCATCCGAACCTTCTGGATGGATGGGTCCGGTCTGCATTTCGGAACCGGCGCGGCCATCACGTGGGACTCAACTCCGGAGGGTGAGTGGAGTGAGACGGTGCTCAAGGCCCAGCACCTGATTTCCTTGGCCTCCATGCGGTCAGCGATCCTGAGTTCGCCTTTCTGGACCTGGATGACCTAAGGCATCAGGTCGCTCAGGACGGTCGTGATGGTGCCGCACTGGATCGGGAGGCAGGACAGAGGAAATTCCTGGACCACCTCGGCGCCGAGATCCGACAGGCCGTCGAGAAACGCCGGCAGGTAATCCATCGCGCCGGTCGCCACGTCGTGAAGGACGACCACCGAGTGGTCGCGGGAAGCGACATCGGCCAGACAGCGGTCCACCCAACCTTCGGGATCCTTCCAATCGCCCGGAACGCTGTTCCAAAGGACGCACGTATAACCACCGGCGCAGAGGTAGTCGACGGCATCGCGGCTCAGAAGATTCTTGTCGATGATGCCGCCCTTGCCGTAAGGACGGAAGAGCCGACGTGCATGGGCGAGGCTTCCGATGAGGTCCTCCGCCCGGGCAATCTCCGCCTCCGGCGTCCCCGGATGGTCGCTGGTTCCGAATACCACGCTGTGGGTCATGGTGTGGTTGCCGATCCAGTGCCCCTCACGGTGAGCCCGGGCCGCCAGCGCGGCGCCGGCCGGGCGCTGCAGCTGACAGCCGACGACAAAGAAGCAGGCTTTCATGGACCGCCCGGCGAGGACATCAAGCACGGGGTCGGTTACACCGGACACGGGACCGTTGTCGAACGTGAGCGTGACCTTCATGGCGACCTCACCCTACGGGCCGCGGGCCCCCCTTGACGGGACAGATGGTAAGTTAGAACTTACCGTTCGTGGTCACTTACCGAGGGAGCCCGTTGGAAGCTCTCGGCGACCCGACCAGACGCGCCATCTTTGAGCTGCTGGCGGTCGGACCGGTAGCGGTGGGCGACCTGGCCCGCCAGCTCCCGGTCAGCCGACCGGCGGTCTCGCAGCACCTGAAAGTGCTGAAAGAAGCGGGGCTGGTCGTGGACCGGGCCGCCGGACCCGTCGCCTCTATCAGCTCGATCCGGCCGGCGTGAACGCCCTCCGGGCGTATCTCGACGAGGTGTGGACCGACGCGCTCGAAGCATTCAAGACCGCAGCCGAGCAACCCCCCAATCACCCAAAGGAGCAGTCATGACCGAGGCCACCCAAACCCGTCTCCGCCGCACGATCACCGTGAACGTGCCGATCGAGCGAGCCTTCCAGGTGTTCACCGATGGCTTCGACACGTGGTGGCCACGGAGCCATCACATCGGAACGGCCGAGATGGCCCAGGCCATCCTCGAGCCTCGCCGAGACGGGCGCTGGTTCGAGCGCGGGGTCGACGGCAGTGAGTGCGAGTGGGGACGGGTCCTGGCTTGGGATTCGCCCCGCCATGTGGCCGTGTCCTGGAATATCGACGGCGACTTCACGCTTCAGGCCAAGGCCAGCCGGGTCGATGTCCGCTTCACCGCCCGCGACGGGACCACCACGGAAGTCGAGCTCGAGCACTCGGGCCTCGACCGCCATGGGCTCGGGTGGGAGAAGCTCTACGACGGTGTTTCCTCGCCGGGCGGTTGGGGAGACCTACTGGAGCGCTTCGCCCAGGCCGTCACGATGTCGATCGCGGGAGAACGGGCGTGAAATATGTGCTCTTCTGCGACACGGCGGAGGATGTCGCGTCCAAGGCGCGACCCACGTGGTGCGGGCGTGGCACATCCGAGAGTGGAACGAAATCCTGATCGGGCCGTGAGACCGGCTTAGGCCGGCGAGCAGGCGCGTATGGCGGCGTCGGCGGCCGTCTCGGCGGCCAGCTTGGCGCCCTTCGCGAGCTCCGCCATTCTCCCGACTTGCGTCGGGTGCTTCAGGAAGTACTTGGCGATAGCCGGAGCGTTGGGTGTTCCGTCCTGGTGGCTGAGACGGAAGACCTCTTCGTTAAGGGTGCCGTCCGTCGCCCGGTCGCTGATGACCCGGAAGACCGACCACGGGATGCCACGGCGCTCGCATACCTCGGCGATGGCTGCCGTCTCCATGTCGAGCGAGACAACGCCCTGGGCCCGGAGGCCGGCGACGACGTCCAGCTCGGTCAGGAGTTGATCGGTCGTCCACATCTTCCCGTGCGGCGTTCCCTCGCCGAGTGGAGCGGGGCGATGCTCGGTGCCAGTCGCACTGTTGACGACCACCTCGGGCAGGATCAAGGTGCCGATCGGCGTGACGTTCTCCACCGCTCCGGTGATGCCCACCACGACGACGCGATCGACGTTGATCGCGTCCAGCAGGCGCTCCGTGCCCTCTGTCGCCAGCTTGGTTCCCATACCGGTGACAATGGCAACGACCTCGCGGCCGCCGAGTGTCCCGATATGGACGGTGGTGCCGCCGATCTCGGTCTTCTGAAGTGACAGCTTCTTCACCAGTGGGCGAATCTCCATCGGCATGGCACAGATGAATGCGGTGCGTTCCGAAGGCGGA
>CAXMLU010000643.1:0-2068 GCA_964194255.1 uncultured bacterium | reverse complement strand
GATCAAGGGGACCCGGTCAGATGCGGCACAGGCGGTAGATGGGACGCTCGATGGCGGAGAACACGCGGTCGCCGCGCGGGCGACCGAGCGATGCCTCGTACACCTTGGCCATGTAGCCGCCCAAGAGCGGCGTTGTCACGGCGATGGCCGCGATGAGAAAGAGGAGCTCGATCCAGCCCGCGGTCGTCACTACAACTTCTCCGGCGACACCAGCGCGTACACCAGGAAGCCGAGCAGCAGCACGGTGATGATGAGACCGACGATGTCGTCGCCGCTCATTCGGCGACCGGCTCTTGTTCGGTCGCGGCGCCCGGCGCCCCGGCGAACGCCTCCTCGTCTGTTCCGATGATCCGGTCGCACACCACGACGAAGAGCGCGGCAACGCCGAAGAAGGTCAGAATGATGGCTACGAACGCAAAGTCGTTCATCGTGCCGAACTTGTACAACTTCCGTCCGGCACTGCCTAGAACTCTTTACGCGATTCCTACGCCATCGTCCGAAACTTTGCGCGCCAATTACGCGGCGTTGGCGACTTCGTGATGAAGACCTCCCTGGGTGCTGGCACTCATGACCGTGCTGGTGCTGACCGGGTGGCTGTGGCCAGGTCGCCGGTGGACAATGTGAGCGTGGCGGCCATGACAGCCGTGTTGGTGCACACCCGGGCCGGCGTGCGATCGCGCTGGCGGTCGTGGATGATGCTGGCTCTGCTGGTTGCCATAGCCGGCGGGTCTGTGATTGCGCTGGCCGCCGGCGCCCGCCGCACCGACACGGCCTTTCCGCGCTTCCTCCGGGCCCAGCGGGCCGCCGACATGCTGGTGTTCCCGGCCGGGGCGCAACAACCTGCCCAGGTGCAGCGCCTCCCCGAGGTCACCGAGTCGGCGACCGACGTCGGCATCGCGTCGACCGACATTGACCTCATACCGGTTGTTGTCACCGATGGGAGTCTCGGGCGGAACGTCAACCGTTTGAAGTTCTTGGCCGGTCGCCCTGTCGACCCCGGCCGGGCTGACGAGGTGGTGGTCGGGTTCCTGGCCGCCAAGAGCCGGCATTTGCATGTGGGGAGCTCGCTCACCATTCACATTCCGGCCGGCCCACCGTCGGGTTCTACCGGTTCCGCTCCCGGTCCGTCAGACCAGCCGCCCGCTCCGCGGGCCGTCACATTGCGGGTGGTGGGCATCGAGGCCGCCCCCTTCGAGTTCCCACCAAGAACCGGCCCGGGCAATCTGCCGGTCTATCTGTCGCCGGCATTTCTTCTCACGCCGATCGGCGCTCAGGCGGCTGCGCAGGGAGGTCAGCCACGCATCGGGGTAGCGGTGCGGTTGCGCCGCGGTGGCCGGGATGCGGCCGGGTTCCAGGCGGACGTCGATCGACTGGCCGGTGGTCCCGTCGCGTCCCTTGTGCTGGCCGACCAGTCGGCCAACGTGCAACGTTCGATGCATCTCCAAGCCGACGCCCTATGGCTGATGGCTGGATTCGCAACACTGGCTACGGCCTTAGTCCTGTTGCAACTCTTGACCCGTCAGGGCGTCGAGGACTCCGCGGACGACGCCACCGTGCGGGCGTTGGGGATGACGTCTCCTCAATTGTTCGCTTCGGGGATGATACGGGTCGCGACCATGTCGGCGGCGGGGACGGTGGGGGCGGTCATCCTCGCCGGGCTGCTGTCGCCACTGCTCCCGCTCGGCACCGCCCGCATTGCCGAGCCTCACCCGGGGTTCGCACTCGACGCCACTGCCATCGGGCTCGGTGCCGCCGCGGTTCTGCTGATCGTGAGCTTCCTCGGTGCCGCCGCGCTGTTCGGGATGACAAGGCTCGCCGGGGTGCGGGCGACGGAGCCCGCCGGCCAATACCGTCCGTCCTCGCTTGGCAACGTCCTGACCGTCGCGGGACTGCCCGTGGTCGTCGCGACCGGGGCGAGGCTGGCCCTGCAGCCCGGCAGGGGCCGCACGGGTGTGCCGGTGCGGGCCACCCTTGCCGCCGCGGCCATAGGGGTGGGCACGATGGCCGCCGCCGTCGCCTTTAGTGCCAGCCTCGGGCACCTGCTGGCCACGCCCGGACTGTACGGAGT
>CAXMLU010000642.1:0-2434 GCA_964194255.1 uncultured bacterium | reverse complement strand
GATCCCACGCCGCTCAGAGAACGGTACACGCGATGGCGCCCTACAAGACGGCAGCGCGCCGAGGCACCAACCGCGAGGAGATATACGCCACTCCTGCCGCGTTGAACGAGGTGCTTGCCACGGTAGTCCCTGGCAGTTTGACGACGTCCTTCGCCCGCGCTCGGAGCGCCGAAGCGGGTGAATCACCGTTTGTATTCGTCTATGGACTACGGCGACGCCGCCTACCACCCAAGTACGACCGGTACGGCCCGCGGATCGTCGGCAGCGTCGTCGGCCCCGCGGCCGAGGCCGTGACGATCCGCCTCGTCCCACGGGCCGCCTGATCCGTCTCGCCACACACTCCGATCGTCACGCTGCGGCGTGACAAGTACTTTCTCTCCGGTTTGATTACCGGGACCGGGTGCGATCGGCCATACATCGGCGCGGGCGTGTCGCGGGCGACGTTCTGTTCGCAGTTCTTGCCGCATTGCGGCCGAGCGGCGTCCCGATTTGAGCGCCGGCGTTACGTCTTGCCGACCGAGACGGTGCCGGATCGAGCACACTTGGGGCGTGCGAGTTTCAGCCAAGACGGATTACGCCCTCCAGGCCATGGCCGTGCTGGCGGCCGCTCCCGAGGGCGAGCAGACGAAGGCCGAGCAGATCTCCAAGGCCCAGGACATTCCTCTAAAGTTCCTGTTGGCCATCATGAATGAGCTCAAGCGGGCTCGGCTGGTGCGCAGCCAACGGGGAGTTGAGGGCGGATTCGTGTTGGCCAGGCCGGCAGACGAGATCACTCTGGCCGATGTCATCCGGGCCGTCGACGGGCCACTGGCCAACATCCACGACTCCAGTCTGCGGGACATGGCCTACCCCAGTCCGGCCGAGCCGTTGCTGGAGGTATGGATGGCCGTGCGGGCCAGCCTGCGCTGCGTACTGGAAGAGGTGACGCTCGACCACCTGGCCACAGGGAGGCTGCCCAAGTCGGTTCGTTCGTTGGCCGCCCGCTACGAGGCCGATACCCGGGTTCGTTATCCGTCCTAATTCGGCGACGCCGGCCCGAGCGGTCAGGCCGGCCGCCCGGCCACATCGAGCAGCGTCATGGATTCGAGTACATCCTGGAGACCTTGCTCGACCGACGTCCATACCGCGCCCAGCCGGTCGACGCCGCCATGAGTCGCGGCGTTGGCGCCAGACGCCAGCGCCGGCCGGACGGTGCGGCGAGCGGTGGGTCGCTCGACGGCTCGAATGATCTCGGCCAAGGTGATCGCCGACGCCGGTCGCGCCAGCCAGTAGCCGCCGTCGCCGCCGCCGCGACTGCCGACCAATCCCGCCCGACACAGGTAAGGAAGGATGTTGGCCAGGACCGGGCGGCAATGCCCTCCGCTCGGCGATGGTTGCAGCGTTGACGGGCTCGGTGAGGTCGCGCCGGGTGATGACGGTGAGCCGGTCGTTAGGCGGGGAGCAGCACGAACGGGTCCGCGCTCGCTTCCTGCAGTTCGTCGTCGAGGTGCCTCAGCTCTGACTTTGGCCAACCACGGCAACGGGCGCGACAACCTGGTCGGCGCGGTCGACCGGAGGTTGGCACCGCAGGCGCTGGGTCAGGCTGCGGGCTTCGGCGACCGGCGGCACGGCCCCCGCTTCATCCCCAATTTTCTTGGGGCCCGACAGTCCTTGGACAGGGGACTACCGCTTCTGAACCCATACATCGTCGCCGGCGGCGGCACCGCGCAGGAGGACGTACCCGCCTGCGTGCACCAGATCGAGTAATGGAGGCGGCAGGGGAATGTCCACGACGAGAACGACTGGCGGGTGCGCCGCCAGCTCCTTGATCAGGCGGGGCTCCGCACTTCGGTCAACGACGAAGGCGGTGTTCAGGCTCACATATCGTCCCGCCGGGAGACGATCGCTGAGCGCGTAGGTCCAGTGGAGTGTTCCCCACTCGAAGACGCGGTCCCCGGGTGAGGCGCGCTGGCGGAAAAGGTCGACAATCGCCCGCTGCCGGCGCATATCTGTGGGGAACAATGCCTCGTACCTGGTGGACGACACCATCCCGAGAAGCCGCTCCCACCCCACGCGGTAGTACTTGCCGACGTCGTAAGCGCTGAAAGCATCGCTCTCGATCCCGTTGAGCGACCGGCCATCGGCCCATGCCACTTCGGCACGGGGAACGACCAGGGCCAACTGCAGCGCCGGACCGGTAGCGAGTACGGCAAGTACAGCGGCCATCCTGCCCGTCCCTCCCTTGTGCCAGGCTCCGATGGCGATGCCGGCTGCGGCCAACGCCAATGCGCCTTCCGCTTGCTCCACGTAGTGGGGGAAACCGCGAGACGACAACATCGCACCGGCCAGATCGCAGCCCAGCCACCAGGAGATCACCGCCGGCCAGAAGTTCGGCCGGGACGAGAGCCGCCAGGAAACGACGCCGAGCACCACTAAGGCTGTCTCTTATACACAT
>CAXMLU010000641.1:0-2544 GCA_964194255.1 uncultured bacterium | reverse complement strand
GTCCTCACTCACCGGAACGCAACAGTGCCGCGAGATGCACGAATTCCAGCTGGATGTTGTCGGGGTCTCGGAACACGAGGATCTGTGAGCCGGGGCGGGCCCCAGGTGTGACTGGCGAGTGTTTCACGTTGGCCTTTTGTAGGCGTTGTTGCCACTGGCCGAGCTCCTCTGGGGCATCGACGGCAAAGGCGATATGATCCATGCCCGTCGCGAACTCGTTGAACTCGCACCCGTCGTTGCTCGGGTGTTGGTGGAGACCGATCACCAACGTCGCGTCGGGTCGCTTCAAGAGGACGACACGGTGTCCGTCCTCCACGATCTCGGTGATCGGTGCGAACCCGAGGACTTCGGCGTAGAAGGCTTGACTCCTGGCTTGGTCTCGCACGCTTAGGGCCACGTGGTGCACTCCGGTCACGCCCATTAGTTGTCTCCTCAGCTATTGGATATCTAGTAAGATAGCCATATGTGTGTATCTCCTGTCAAGCGTCGGTATGACAGCCCTCGGCGCGCGGCCGACGCGGCCCGTACCCGCGCGGCGATACTCGGAGCAGCCCGGACGCTCTTCTTGGAGCACGGCTACACCGGTACGACGTTTGAGGCAGTCGCTCGCGCTGCCGGCGTCTCGGTGCCGACGGTGAAAGCAAACTTCGCCAACAAGCCGAACTTGCTGTCCGCGGTCCGGGATCTCGCGCTGGCCGGCGATGACGAACCCGTGCCGGTCGAGGAGCGCGACTCGCATCTCGCCATACTCGAGGAGCGAGACCCGCGAGTGAAGCTCAACGCGTTCGCACAGTCGATCGCCGACATTCACGAACGCGTTGGTCCTATCCATCGGCTCATACGCGACGCCGCCATGTTCGACGAGAAGATGGCTGAGCTGTGGCGCCTGGAGCAGGCTCAGCGGCGACAAGGAATGGCTTCTGTGGCGTGGTCTCTCCAACGCCAAGGCGCACTGCGAACCGGACTAAGCGAGCGGGACGCCACGACGACTCTCTGGGTCCTGTCGAGCCCCGAGACCTATTGGCTCCTCACCGACGTCGATGGGCAGTCGATTCGATACTACGTACGCTGGCTACAACGGACGATGGCGGACGCCCTCTGCGGGCAATGAACGCGATCAGCACGAGTGTGCATCCCATCGGAGGCATCCCAGAACAACCGCCCCCGAACCGCGCAAGGCCCTGACCCCGAAGGCCCGGGCTGGGGATCACCAAGGGATGACGGTGAGATGCGGCCACAGCGCGGCCCACCGAGCTGTCTTCTCGTCGTACACGGCCTTCGACACGATGGCTCTGTTCGGGCGAGCCACCATGCCGAAGAGATCGGCGAGTCCGAACGGCGCGCATACCACGAAGCGGCCGTCGTCGTATCGGACGCCGACGCTCGAGGCCGTGGTCGGCCAGGTGCTGATGGCGCCCTCCGTTGACGTATAGGCATCAACGGGCCGACCGAAGCGTTGCCCGTATCAGAGGTGGACCCTCGCCTCGTTCTTGACGTCGAGCATCGTGTCGAATGCGGGGAGTCGGCGACATATGTCCTGCTCGACTGCGGTCTCTGTCTCCACCGAGAGGTCCGTCGAGTCGAAGTACACGAGGTCGTAGTCCTTGATGCCGTGACTGGGCTCAAAGCCGTGCAGCTGGTTCCAAACGGTTTGGGGGACGCCGCCGGCGCCGAGATACCAGTTCGGGAGAGCGCGTTCGACCGCGACATCGAGGATTGCCTGGACAACCGAGTTCCGCTGGAGAGCGTCGTCGAGAACGCAATCTGCTCGTGTAAAGGAGCGGTAGCCATGGTCCGCGAAGGTCGCCGGTCGAACTGGCCCATGGTGGGAAGCATGACTCGCGAGACCAGCCAGGGGCAACGCCGCCGCGTCCCCTAACAACACATCAGGGCCGCAACTTGATCGTCTCCTAAGGCCGGAACTCGGGCGGCGGGGGGTATGTGGTCTTACGGGAGTTGACGCGTGGTCGGTTGCGACGGGGGTAGCGGTCCCCGGAGCAAGGCCACGTCTGCCCGTGGTGGATCAACTCGAGGTGTGCACGTCGTGGAGGACGGTGATTGTGAAACGCGTCCCTGGCGCAGCTGTGCCGTGATCCCCGTGTGAATGGCTGATCGACGGTGTTTTCAACGCCGTCGAGGTGAGCGCGGGGTGCGGACGGGTGGGGCTGTGACCGGCGAGGGTGTCGTTGTCGGTGCCGTTCCTGGTGTGCGGGTGGCGAGGTAGTCGAGCGTTTCCGTGTCAGGTTCGGCGGCGTCGATGTCGTCTGGCCACGTCTGTACGATCGCGGTTGCCCACGCGGCCCATTGCGCCACCATGTCTTCGCAGTCGGCGAGGAAGCGACCGACAAGGAGTGCTTGTGCCTGTCGCCGCGGGAAGGGTCCCGTGCCGTCGCGGTAACCGCGGGCGATAGCGACGTTCTCGGCCGTGCGGGTTTCGGTCCATTGTGTCGTCGCGGCCAGTGTGGCCAGCAGGTCGTGCTTGGTGCCGTTCTCGGCGAAGAAGATCTTGAGCAGGTTTTCGAACTCCAGGACCGGTCCTTGCCC
>CAXMLU010000640.1:0-2090 GCA_964194255.1 uncultured bacterium | reverse complement strand
CAGGGCCAGATCCAGCCGGCGCTGCTGGCCGCCGGAGAGCGTCTTCACGCGGCTGCCCGCCTTCTCCTCGAGTCCGACCAGCTTGATGACCTCGTCGACCGAACGGGGATGGGGGTAATAGCCGCCGTACATCGTCAGCACCTCGGCGACGGAGAGATAGCCCTCGATGCCACACTGCTGGAGGACGATACCGATCCGCCTGCGCAGATCGGATCCGCCCAGGGCCGGATCCTGTCCGAGCACGCAGACGCGGCCGGCGTCCCGGGTCCGGTATCCCTCGAGGATCTCGACCAGCGTCGTCTTGCCGGCTCCGTTGGGACCGAGCACGGCCAGGAGCTCGCCCGGATCCACCTTGAAGCTCACTCCGCGCACTGCCTCGAAGTCGCCATAGGACTTGTGGAGGTCTTCGACCTCGATCACCGCGGCCGTCATGTGCCCCTGTTCTTGTCGCTACTCCAAGAACCCGACCGGCTTACCGTCGATGATCTGGTCCAGGTACTCGGACAGGCCGTACCCGACACGGCCGTCGTCGAGGGTCCATTCGGTCATCCCCTCGGAGATCCGGGTAACCATCCCCTCGCGGCGGTTGCGGAGGGGGATGAGGTTCATGACCCGACCCTTCACCCTCCACTCGCGGTCACCGGCGCGAAGCGTCGCCTCGATGGCGTGGTGGTAGCAATCCTCACCTGTCCACGAGGTGCTGAGCGACAAGTCGTTGCAAACGTGCAGCGCCGTCCCGTCCCAGACGAAGCCCCCCTTGGTTCCCGCGCTCTCGCGGCGGGCGATCCGCGAGCCCATGAACCCGAAGGTGGGTCCGAAGTTGGCGGTGAGCCACCGGTAGTACCAGGGTGCCTGCCAATAACGGGGGCCCCAGGAGTGGTCCCGGAGTCCGAAGCCGTTGATCTCCCACTTGTCATCGCCGACGAGGATCGAGCCGCCCCCGGCGATGAGCTGCTCATAGTGGCCCCGCGCGAACTCCTCGCCGCTCGCCTCGTGGGGTTCGTAGGGCTCCCCACCGAACATGGTCGATACCCCGGTATACGTCAATTCCACCGAGCAGTCGGCATAGGGATTGTTGCTGAACGCCGCCTTGGGCTCAGCCATCTCCATCGGGTTGTCGAGTAACACCACCTTGCCGTGGTACGAGACCTGGAGCTCCTGGAAGGGACGAACCACCTCGAATCGCATGTCGCCGGCATCAAAGGCTTTATTGGAGTCGATCTTGGGCCGTGCGAACATGAACGCCACCCGGCCATCGGGCAGAAAGATGCAATTGGTCATCTCGGCGTAGCCTTCGTTGGCCCGATTGCCAAGCCGGAAGAAACCGCCGAGCTGCGTGGTGGGGTCGTAGAAGTTGAAGTACATGCTCTCGTTGAAGTTGGGCTCAGGACCCAGCTCGTGCATGTACTCGTCATGGGGCTCGAGCCGTAAAGCCATGGCCGCCACCCTAGTTGGCCGCCGCGTCCACACGGCCGGGCGCCGGCCTCGTAGCATGGAGAAACCCAACGGAGGGGAGTCGTAGCTTGCGGGTCCTAGTAGTGGAGGACGAAGAGGCGCTGGCGGCCAGCGTCGCCCGGGGGTTGCGGCGGGAGGGGATGGCCGTGGACGTCGCCGGTGACGGCGCCATCGCCCTCGACAAGGCCCTGGTCAACGCCTACGACGTGGTCGTCCTCGACCGGAACCTGCCCCTCGTACCCGGCGACGTCGTCTGTCAGCATGTGGTCCCAACGGGGGCCCGGATCCTCATGCTCACCGCCTCCGCCTCGGTTACCGATCGAGTGGAGGGCCTGACCCTCGGCGCCGATGACTACCTGACGAAGCCCTTCGCCTTCGCCGAACTCGCCGCCAGAATCCGCGCCCTGGGCCGGCGGTCGGCATCGGCGAGCGGCGGAGGTCCCGTTCTCGTCTCGGGCGATCTCAGCCTGGACCCGGCGCGTCACCACGTGACGAGGGATGGCCGGCGGATCGATCTGTCGCCGAAGGAATTCGGGCTCCTCCAGGTCCTCATGGAGGCGGGCGGGACGGTTGTCTCCGTGGAGCAACTCTTGGAGCGGGTGTGGGACGAACACGCCGACCCCTTCACCAACACC
>CAXMLU010000639.1:0-3034 GCA_964194255.1 uncultured bacterium | reverse complement strand
CGCCGTCGCTGGCCACCAGCCAGTAACCCTGGCCGCTCCTGGTCCGTGCCATGCCGACAATGGGTTTGTTGAGGTGCATGGCGCCGGTGGACCCGAGGAAGGGCCCGTCACCGAACGTGAAGATGCCGCCGTCGGACGCCACGAGCCAATACCCGTTCCCGTCGGGCGTCGACGCCATGCCGACAATCGGCCGGTTGAGATGCATGGCCCCGGTCGAGCCATGAAACGCGGCGCCTCCAAAGCTGAAGATCCCGCCGTCCGTAGCCACCAGCCAGTATCCCGCTACTCCGCCCGCCGGTGAATTCGAGATGGAGAACCAGTTCGACATGAGCCCGAAATTGGACGCGAAGCTGTCCCCGGTGTCAGTGAGGATCGTGCTGCCGCACTGGATCGACACCTGCGTCACCCGCCCGCCGTCTTGGCCCAGCCCGTTGCGACCGGTCACGTTGACGGCCTGGAGGGTTTGTCCGCCGGCGCAGTAGGTCGTCTGCACATCCGCAGCGCTGATGGTCGTCGACCAGTCATGGTTGGGATTGGACGGGGTGGCATCCCCCGCGTCGGGGACCGCCGGAAACGACGTGGGGGCGGTGTATCCGCCCGTCGACGATGAGTATTCGGTGAACGCCAATATGCCGGCACGGGGGGCGGAGGTGTACAGCCTCACATGGCCACTGGTGGCCGACACGGCCGCATCGGTGGTGGTGAGATAAATGCCGGCGCCTTCGAGGTCGAAGTAGCCAGTGCTGTCCTGGAAGGCGCGGCCGCCGTAGACCTGACAGGACGTGGTGTCGCAGATGGGCTGGGAGTGAACGAGCGTGTAGGTGCGGGCGGCGACGGCCTGGGCCTCAAGGGCGTTCTCACCCAACGGGTTGGATGTCGACGGCATCGTCCCCCAGCTGGCCGGCGACTCACGCGGCACCACGCCGCGGAGATAGGCATCGACGGGCAGGAGGTTGAGCGTCCGGGGGCTCGTGCCGCTCACCGTCGCCTGGAGCGACCCGCGGTACCAGTGGTGAGATCCGTCCGGCGGGCAGGCTTGGATCATCTGGGCGTGGTCGTTCGCAGTCGACGAGACGGTGTCCGTGGTCGGTGCGACCGTCACCGGTCCCTGAACATTCCCGGCCCCGGCCACCGGAGTCCACCCTCCCCCACATGTCGGACCCGAATAGACCGCGAACTGACCGCTCCCGGCTGTTGAGACCGGGGCGATCATGAGGGCGATTTGCGATCCAGGCTGCGTAGGCACAGCGATCGGCCCAGCCGCCGACGTAACCGTGATCTGCCCTCTCTCCTGCTGGACGATGGTGAACGCACCGTGGAAGGCGCTGAGGTCAACGGCAATGCCCGGGTTGGGATTCGGCCCGGGCGGCGCGCCGTCCGCCGTGCCCCCGTAATACCAGGCGAGAATCTGCTGCCAGCTCCAGCCGGCCAGGGCGTAGCCGAACGCTCCGAACTGGCCCATGCCGTGACCGTGCCCGAAGCCGTGACCGGTCAACGCCACGTCCGTGGAAGGGTAGGCGGCGGCTGGTGCCTCCCGCGCTGCCTCCACAACCGACAACGAGCCGGCCAGCAAGCCAAGTCCAGCAACGATGCGGAGCGCGCCCCGCCAAGCGCGCGGACGGCGATTTAGTGACATTCCCTGCCGTTGAAATTTGGAAATCTGACCATCACCGCCGTGTCTGGCTCGATCTCCGCCCAATCACCACCTTAGCAGCGACCCCTCTCCCCTAGACTGCTCCGCCGTGTCGAGCACCGTCATCGTGGTCTCGCACAAGCTCCACGACTGGCTGGCCCGCTGCATCACCTCGGTGGTCGACCAGGCCGACGAAGTTCTTGTTGTCGACAACGGATCGGTCGACGGACAGGTTGGTGATTCGGCCCGCGCCTCGGGTGCACGGGTCCTCCGTCTCCCCGAGAACAGCGGATTCACAGGTGGTGTCAATGCCGGCCTGGCCGCAACCCACACCGATCTGATCGGACTGCTCAACGACGACGCCGTGGCCGGCGCCGGCTGGTTGTCCTCGGCGACCGGCGTCCTCCAGGACCCGAGCGTCGCGGCCGTATGTCCGAAGCTGCTCTTCGCCCATCCATACGGGCGCGTCAGCATCGACGAACCCGCGCACGTCGCGGCGGGAGACCCCCGGCCGTTGGGTCGAAGAATTACCAGCGCCACCGCCGATGGCAAGGACGTGCTCGACCGGTTGGCTGGACCCGGCATTCATGCGGTCGAGTACGCCGCCCGCGACCGATGGCGTTGGACGGCCGGTTCAGGACCCATCTACGTACCTCTTCATGAGAATGACAAGCCCACCGTTGTTGAACTCGATGGCGAAGCCGTGGCCGTCGAAGACGTAGTCGATCTCGTGAACAGCGCCGGCTCCTATCTCCATCCCAGGGGATACAGCGGTGACATCGGGGTAGGCCAGCCCGATGGTCCAGCCTTCGACCAGCCGGCTGACCGTTTCGGCGCCTGCGGCGCGGCGCTGGTGACGCGATCGGCCACGGTGCGCCAGCTCGGGAGTATGGCCAACCAGTTCTTCGGCTACTTCGAAGATATCGATTGGTGCTGGCGTGCCCAACTGGCCGGCCTGCGGATCCGCTACGAGCCCGCTGAGGTCGTACGCCACGCCGGCGGGCTCAGCTTCGGCGGCATGCAGTCGCTTCGTGTCCGCCAGCTGTATGGGCGCAACCGCGTGCTCTGCCTCGTGCGCAACGCGCCGGTCAATGTCGCTCGCCCCGAGGTACAGGAAGTGCTCCTGCACGAGGCGCGACTCCAGGTGCCCGGGCTGCGCCGCTCGCTCATCGCGGCCCTACCCCGCGCCATCGCCCAACGGGCCGCGCTGTCACGGCGCTGGAGCCGCCAACCTTCTGAGGTCTGGGATCAATGGGTCGGCGTCAACGCGCCGAGTTGACCTCTACGCCGTCCACTTGCTGGCGGCCGCGGTCACGATGGGACGGTTGAGATGGAGGCTCCCGGTAGAGCCGAAAAAGACGGCGTCACCGAAGGCAAAGATGCCGCCGTCGCTGGCCACCA
>CAXMLU010000638.1:0-1701 GCA_964194255.1 uncultured bacterium | reverse complement strand
GACATCGACCTGTGGACTGGCTGAATCGCCGGCGGGCTGCCCCGTGCGGGCTGGCAGAAGATGCTCGAAGACACCGGCTTCATCGGTGTGGTGATCGGCGAGGCTCTTGACACCTTCGGCGGCGCCACCGGCGAAGAAAAAGCGCGAGCCTTCGAGGTGTACGGCTACGCCTTCCTCGCCCGCAGACCCTGAATACACCCTGGAGGAATCATGACCCTGGAGGCCAACGGCGGCGCCCACTACGCGAAGCCGGGGGGATGATGGTGGCCAAACTCGGACTGGTGCTCGACTGCTCCGACCCGGCGGCCGAACCGGCGGGGAGGGCGGCACCGACCGCCAACCAGCCCACGGTGCGCCAACGGGCGGACGCGCTCACGTGCGTCGCTCATTGCGATGTGGGACTGGTCTCGGCGAGCGTACGACGGCGCGCTGGGCGGCCCTCGATCATCGGCGAGCCGAGCGGCAACATTCCCCGGTCCGCTCAGGCTTGGTTGGTGAGCTGCGTGGCGGTCCCGGCGAAGTAGCGCAGCATCGCCTGCTCGTCGGCGGGGCTCAGTCCGCCGGCCCTGACGGCCGCGGCCATGTGCCGAAACCAGGCGTTGCGCTCGGCCAGACCGATGGCAAACCGCATGTGGCGCATCCGGAGGCGGGGATGGCCGCGGCGGCTGCTGTAGTCGGCGGGGCCGCCCCAGTACTGGATGAGGAACCCGCACAGTCGGTCCTGGGGGTCGGCCAGATCGTCGGGGTACAGCGGGCGCAGGACCGGGTCGGTGGCGACGGCGGCGTAGAAGCGTTCGGTGAGGGCCGTGAACCAGGCGGACCCGCCGACCCTGTCATAGAGGGTCGACGCGGCCGGGGCGGAGGAGGCGTCGTCGCCACCTGTCGGCGCGCACATGGGGCATCCGATGGTGCTCACCCGCCGATCCTCGACATCGGGCGCGCCGGTTGCACGAAGCCCGGGTCGTTCACGCCGTGGCCGGGCAGCTTGGCCCATACCGCGGCGCGAAGCAGATGGGCGAGGTCGTCGTCGCTGCCGCCGCCGCGTAGCAGGTCTCGTGCGGACCATTCGTCGGCGGCGAACAGACAGTTACGGATGGCGCCGTCGGCGGTCAGCCGGAGGCGGTTGCAGCCGCCGCAGAACGCGTGGGTGACGCTGGCGATGATCCCGATCTCTCCTGCCCCGTCGACAAAACGGAACCGGTCGGCGGGAGCGGGGTCATCAGCGCGTCTCCCGACCGCCTCGATCGGCCACACCTGGCTGATCCGCCGCACGATCTCCGCGCCGGCAACGACCTGGTGGCGTTCCCAAGCGTGCTGGGCGTCGAGCGGCATGTACTCGATGAACCGCACCACCCGGCCGGTCTCGCGGGCGAAGCGGGCGAAGGCGACCACCTCGTCATCGTTGACCCCGGCCGTGACCACCACGTTGACCTTCACCGGCGTCAGTCCTGCCCGCTCCGCTGCGTCCATCCCTCGCAACACGGTGGCCAGGTCACCCCGCCGGCGGATCGTCGCGAACCGCTCCGGATCGAGCGAGTCGCAGCTCACGTTGACGCGCCGCAGACCGGCGTCGGCGAGCCGTCGGGCCATCGGAGTGAGGCTCATGGCGTTCGTGGTCATGGCGATATCGTCGAACCCGACGGCGGCGATTCGGGCGACGATGTCGGTGAGCCCGGGCCGCAGCAGCGGCTCGCCGCCGGT
>CAXMLU010000637.1:0-1647 GCA_964194255.1 uncultured bacterium | reverse complement strand
CACGCCATCTACGACGCCATGTTCGCCCTGGGCTGTTGCCAGTTCCTCCAGCGACAGAAGGATCTCGTGGTCACCGGGGACCCGGTGCGCGACCTCAGCGCCGGCGTGCACGCGTTCGTCGAGTTCTGCACCGAGAACCCTGTCCGCTACCAGTTGCTCTTTCAGCGGACCATTCCCGGATTCGAACCCTCACCAGAGTCCTATGCGCTCTTCGTCGAAGGACTGGACGCGACTCGCGCCCGACTGGCCGAGATGGGCTTCAGTGATCCGGCCGCACTCGACCTGCTGACGGCCATCGGCACCGGCCTCACCGATCAACAGATCTCCAACGACCCCGGCGGTGATCGCTGGACCCGGCTTATCGACGAGGCCATGGAGATGTTCTTCAGGCATGTCTCGAAGCAGACGAGAGAGAAGGCTTCCAAATGACCAGCACATCCACGCTCGTCGAGCACGTTCCCCCGCTGGGCGCGCCCGAGGCTGCCGTCCTCGCCGCGGTCGAAAATGACCGCTTGTCGACCTCGTGCGATCTCTGCGCGACGAGGACTGGACCAGGCCGACCGACTGCCCGGAATGGGACGTGCGGGCTCGACGCCGTCGAGTTCTGCCGGACCGTGTCAGGTCGGGCCCCGGGTGCCGGCCTGCTCACCCAGGTGGTGCCCTTCTAACGGGATGCCTAACGGACTCAGGGCCGTCCAAGTCGCTGGCGTTGCTCGGCGAGTTGCCGGCTGACTTCCGCGCTTTGCACAAGGAAAGCCCGGGACGCCTCCGGCGGGCGCTGGCTCGGAGGCCCGGGCGCCCAGTAGTACGACTCGACGGCCTGCAGCTCGCGGAGATGGAGGTCGACCGCGAGGCGCATGGCGCCGCGCAACACGCGAAGGCCGTGGTCCACGATCAACTCGTCCTTGAGCTGGCGGTCGAGTCGCACGATGAAGTTGATCTCGTTGCCGTAGGTGTCGATCAACGCTGAGTTGACCGTCTGGTCGGGGGCCTGATCGACGACCCGGAGAAGGACGGTCTCCGTGTCGATCCGGGCCCGGCTGCGTAGTTGCACCTGGATCCACTGGCGCTCCAGATGGTCGAACTCCGCCGCCCGCAACTGGGTGGACACCGAGACGGCCGAGACCACCGCGAGCAGGACGAAAACGGCGACGCCCAGCGGCCACGCCCGCCGGTGGCGGCACCTCGTCGTCGGCGCCCGGCGGACCGGCAGCCCCTGCGGTTCAAGCGGCTCCAGGAGGACGGAGCCCTCCAGATCGTGCACTGCGCGCGAGCATACGAGCGCGTCGCCAGGCCGGCCACACCCTCTGGACTGGTGCCCCCCGACCCTTTCCCCTTAGGCGCCGATCCGCTTACGGCCGATCACGGTCGAGATGAGCACGGCGACGAACAGGGCGGCGCCGTTGAAGACGTCGTTGATCCAAGCGGCCACCCCCGCCAGGGACAACCCGGTGACGGTGAAGGCCAGGAAGAAGATGGCCACGATCGTGCCGAGCACGTTGAAGCGGCCCGGCTTGATGGCGGTGGCCCCCAGGAAGGCGGCCGACAGGGCCTGGAGGGTGTCCCCGACGTTGCCCACCTGCGGGTTGCCACCGCCGTTGCGGGCGACGAGCAGCACGCCCGCCACGCCGGCCAGCGCGCCCGAGA
>CAXMLU010000636.1:0-2996 GCA_964194255.1 uncultured bacterium | reverse complement strand
TGGCATCACATCGAGCAGTACGCAAACAATCCGGTCGAGTGCGACCACGGACGGCTCAAAGCTCGGCTGCGGCCAATGCGCGGTCTGAAGCGCCAACGCTGCGCTCGAGTGGTTGTGGCCGGGCATGCCTTCATGCAGAACCTACGACGCGGCCACTACCAACTCGGCGCCGATAAGCCGCCCAACCTTCGCGTCTGCGCCGCCTTCAACGAGCTCGTTCGTGTCATGTAGATATCGAGAGCTCCCGGCACTGGCGCGTCCTCACTCACCGGAACGCAACAGTGCACCTGCGATCATGGCCAAAATTGAGTAGACCTGTCGAAGTTGTCGCGTCGTCACTTGCGCCCCAAGTCCGGGCGCCGGTCCAAGCGGGAGGTAAGGGAATGGTCAGTGTCGGTGACCGAGTCCAGATAGCGTCGCCCAAGGTTGGACGTGAACCTCGCGAAGGGGTCGTGACGGCTGTCGTTGGTTCTCTGCTGACCGTCCAGTGGGACGCCGGCGAAGAGTCACGATTCATCCCCGGGCCGGGTTCGATCTCGGTAGTGAGCCGCAAACCGGCCAAGAAAGCAGCGGCAACCAAGAAGGATGCCGTGGCCAAGAAGGCGCCGGTGGCCAAGAAGGTTGCGGTGGCCAAGAAAATTGCGGTAGCCAAGAAGGTTGCGGTAGCCAAGAAGGCGCCGGCCAAGAAGGTTGCGGTGGCCAAGAAGGTTGCCGTGGCCAAGAAGGCGCCGGCCAAGAAGGCGCCTGCGGCTAAGAAGATGACGAAGAAGTCACGGTAGGCTGTACGCCCTCGCTGCGAACCTCGATGCGATACGGCGCGCCGGTGAACTCCAGCAGACGGCGGACGGCCGCAGGCCCGACGAGGAATCGGCGGCGGAATTGCGCTTTCGTTACTCCGGGATCTGCGGTTAGGGCGGGCGGGGGCAGCCAGCGGCGGGCCGGTGTCGGCGTACCTCAGGTCGGGCAGCCAGAGCTGTCCTCGACCAGGCTGATGAGGTCCTGTCGGAGCTTCTCGAGTCGACCCTCTACGTCGGTCAACTCGCCGAGAAGTACCAAGCCGCGTGGGGTGCCAGAAGTCCGTCATCGCCTTTGACCAGGCAGCTTTCGACGACGACTGACGACGCGGTTTCGGTGCGCAGTTCTTGTCGGCCCTCGATAGCGTCGAATCTGGTCCTTCGGTTACCTCGCCGTGTGTCGCATCATGGAACGGCTGCTGGTGTGCTAGTGGTCCTCGGACACCAGGGAGGTCGAGATCCTCGTGCTTGGCCACGAGCTCGAGGTCCTGCGCCGCCAGCATCCGAGACCGGGCCTCGAGCCCAAAGGCTGGGCGCTCCTCGCTGGGGACGACGCGTATAAGCGAACGCCGGCCCCGACATCGCCTGCGGGTCGCCGTTCTCGCGCCGACGCAGCATTGCCGGCGTCACCACGAACATCGACCACCGCCGGCGGGGCAGCAGACGGCTCATCGCGCTCCTCGGTCGTGGTCAGACACTGGCGGCACTTGGCCCGGTCGGCGGCGACGATAAAACAGCTAGGGTGCGGTGGACGCTTCCTTGGAAGGGTCGCCTCGCTTGGGTTGGACGGCCGTCAGGTCCCCGCCGGCAGGTGTGACGCCTCGACCGAGCCATCTCGAGGAGTTCCACGTGCGCGCTGCAACCCAGCCTCTGCCGCCAGAGCACAGGCCGGTCCGGCGCCGGGTCGCCTATGGCATCGTGAGCACCTATCCGCCAACCCGTTGCGGTCTGGCGACGTTCACGGCCGCGCTGACCGGCGGGTTGTTGGAGCTTGGCGCCACCGTCGGCGTCGTACGCGTCGCTGATGGCGGTCCCTGCGGCGATCCGAGGGTGCTCTCCGAGCTGGAGAACGGAGTGTCTGCATCGATCGATGGCGCGATCGACAGCCTGGCGGGCTGCGACGTGGCCATCGTCCAACACGAGTACGGCCTGTACGGCGGACGCGACGGGGACGAGGTCGTCGAAGTCCTCCGTGGGCTGGCGGTCCCGTCGATCGTCGTGGCTCATACCGTTCTCCGCCAGCCCACCGCTCACCAACGGCTCGTGCTCGAGGAGGTAGCTGACGCGGCCGACGCCGTCGTGGTCATGACCGAGGCAGCGCGGCGCCGGCTGTGCAGCGGTTTCGGGGTGGATCACTCCAAGGTCAACACGATCGCGCACGGTGCGACGCTCCCCGCGCCGAGCGAACCGGCGATGACCCCGACGCCGACGCTACTCACCTTTGGGCTGCTCGGACAGGGCAAAGGTATCGAGTGGGTCATCGACGCCCTGGTCGATTTGGGGGACCTGCGGCCACGACCCCGCTACGTCGTGGCCGGTCGGACCCACCCGAAGGTCGCGCTGCGCGAGGGCGAACGATACCGGGAGATGCTGACTCGGCGGGCGTGGTCGAACGGTGTCGCGACATGGGTGACGTTCGACGACACCTATCGCGACGTCGCGTCGCTCACACGAATGATCCAAGCTGCCACCGTCGTCGTGCTCCCATACGACTCGCCGGACCAGGTGACTTCGGGGGTCCTGGTCGAGGCGGTAGCCGCTGGACGACCGGTCGTGGCGACCGCGTTCCCGCATGCCGTCGAGTTACTCGCCGGTGGCGCAGGGCTCCTGGTGCCCCATCGCGACCCGGTCGCATTGGCAAGCGCCGTTCGACGCGTCCTAACCGAGCCGGGACTGGCAACGTCGATGACCGCCACCGCCTCCAGGGTCGCGCCGAGCTTCGGGTGGACTCAGATTGCCGCGCAGTACAGCGATCTCGCCGAAGCGCTCATCGAGAGTCACGCGGCGGCAACGGCGTGATTGCACCAGAGCCCGACTTCCGGCATCTCGAACGCATGACCGACCGGTCGGCACGTTCGAGCACGCCGATCACGCGAGGCCTTGACCCGAGCACGGTTACTGCACCGACGACACGGCCCAAGCGCCGTGGGGTGCCAGAAGTCGATCGCGTCACGCAGCCAGGTCGTATTCGTGGATCAGTCC
>CAXMLU010000635.1:0-5585 GCA_964194255.1 uncultured bacterium | reverse complement strand
GAAGGCCAGGAACCCCAACGTCGTGTAGATCACCGCGAACAGTGCGAGCAGCTCGACCCACGGCCAGGCGTCACCCACCGAACCACTGAGGCCGAGGCCGGCCTCGAACGCCCGCGTCGCGCCGAGCATCACGGGCGCGACCACCGGGAGGAGCAGCAACGGCAGCAGCGTCTCGCGCACCCGGAGGCCGGCCGCCACGACCCCGTAGACGGTGCCGGCCGCGGCCAGACCGATCGTGGCCGCGAGGCAGGTCGTGACGAGGAGAAGGACGCCGTGCAGCGACGCGCCGTACAGCAACACGACACCGGCGCCGAGCAGGATCTCGAGGGCCACCAACTGCGCGGCGACCGCGGCGGCCTTACCGAGGAAGATGCCGGCCGGGTCGAGGCCGGACAGGCGCAGTCCGTCGCGCGCCGAATCCGCCGACTCGATGGCGTAGCTGCGCTGGATGGCGAGCAGCGACGAGAAGAGCACGGCCACCCAGAACAGCCCGGCGGCGGCGCGCGCCAGCACCCCCCGGTCCGGGTCGAGGGCGAAGGCGAACAACACGAGGACAAGGACGGCGAACGGCGCCACCTGGTTGGTCGCCACGCGCGAGCGCACCTCGATGCGGAGGTCCTTGCCCGCCACCAGGGCGGCGTCACGCCACATGGATGACCTCGCCGATGTTAAGGGTGGGGAAAGGGGTGGCGGCGCCGGGGTCGGATGCCAACACCTGGCCACCGGCCACCGTGACAACGCGGCCGGCGATGCCGGCCGCCCGGTCCCGCTCGTGCGATGCGAACAGCACGGTCCCACCGTCACCAACCATCTCGGTGATGAGCGCGTCCACCAGATCTCGGTGCTCGGCGTCGAGCCCGGCGTGCGGCTCGTCGAGGAGCCACAGCGGGGGCCGGCGAGCGGCGAGGACAGCGAGAGCCACCCGGCGGCGTTGTCCCGCCGAGAGGCGGGCGACGGGGATGTCCCGGAGGCGACCGTCCAGGCCCAACCGGCGTAGGGCCGGGCCGACTTCGCCCGGGCCGGCCCCGGCCGCTCGCACTGCGAAGGTGACGTTGTCCATGACGGTGAGGTCGTCGTAGAGGAAGCTGGCGTGGCCGAGCAGACCCACGTGGCGGCGTACGGCCCGGCGGTCGACTCGGAGATCGTGACCGAGCACAACCGCCTCGCCGGCGGTGAGGGGCAGGAGGCCGGCGCAGGCGCGAAGCAGGCTGGTCTTGCCGGCGCCATTAGCCCCCTGGAGCAGCACCACTTCGCCTTGGGCCACGTCGAGATCGACCCCGGCGAGGACGGGGAAGGGACCGAGGAAGGCCAGGGCGGATCGGAGGTGGACGGCTGGGGCCATGGCGAGGCCCCAACGCTACTGGGGGTCGGCCCGGATGTTCCATGCGGGATACGGGCTTACGACGTGGTCAGGCGCTGCAGGCCGAGCCAATCGAGCACGTCGGTGACGGCATGGGAGACGGAGTTGACCTGGTTGGTGACCATCAGGATCCCGAAACCCGCCAGGAGCAGGCCCGATACCAGGTTGATGACCCGAAAGTGGGCCTTGACCCAGCCGAGCACGCCGGTAAGGCGGGCAAAGGCCAACCCGGTGGCCACGAACGGGACGCCGAGGCCGAGCGAGTAAAAGAAAAGCAGCAGCACGCCCCGGCCGAGCGTGCCCTGCGCGGTGGCCAGGCTGTACACGACGGCGAGGGTGGGGCCGATGCACGGCGTCCAGCCGAAGGCGAACGCCATGCCCATCACCGGTGGCGCCCAACCCCCCAGGCTGGAGGGCGAAACGTGGAAACGGCGCTCCTGCTGCAACAAGCGCGGGGAGACCAGCCCGGCCAGAAAGATGCCCATGGCGATGACGAGGGCACCGGCGACGCGGTTGAGGCCGACCTGGTGGTTGTGCAGGGCGCTGCCCACCGTGCTGGCCGAAGCGCCCAAAGCCACGAACACGAGGGTGAAGCCGCTGACGAACAGCAGGGTCGATCGCAACAACAGGCGCTGTTCGACCCGGGTGGCCACAGCCAGCTGGCTGGAGTTGACGCCGGACATGAGGGAGAGATAGCCGGGAACGAGGGGCAGGACGCACGGCGACAGAAACGACAGAGCGCCCGCCCCGAACGCTACGAGCAACCCGAAGGGCGAGTTGCGCAGCAGATGGGTCACCGCCTAGTGCCCCTGGAATTCCGGCGAACGGCGCTCCTTGAACGCCGCCATCCCCTCCTCGAGATCGGCGCTGGCCCAGGCCCGCCGGAAGGCGCCGGTGACCGCCGGGTCCTCGGTGAGTCCGGCCTCCAGCCGGTTCAGCGCCAGCTTGTGCCCGGCGATGGTCAATGGGGCCAGCGTGGCGATGTGCTCGCTCCATTCCAGGGCACCGGCCAGGCCGGCCAGCCGTTGCACCAGTCCGAGCCGATGGGCCGACACTCCGTCGATCTCCTCGGCGGCCAGAAGCATGGATCGGGCCGGCCCATGGCCGGCGAGAAGGGCAAGGCGCCGGACCGTCCAGTGGTCGACCATCAGCCCAAGTTTGGCGGCCGGGATCCCGAACCGGGCATCGGGAGTGGCCACTCGCAGGTCGCATGCCACAGCCAGCTGTGTCCCGGCACCGAGGGCCGCACCTTCCACCGCCGCCAGCATCGGAACGGGGACGTCGATCACCGTGTCCAGGAGCTGGCGCAACGACCGTGCGAACCGCTCGTCATGTACCCCTCCCAGGTCGGCACCCGCGCAGAAGTGTCCGCCGGCACCGGTGAGGACCACCACCCTCGCCCCCTGGGCGACCGCGTGCTGGATAGCGGCATCCAGCTCTATGCAGCCGTCGGCGTCGAGGGCGTTGCGCCGCTCGGGACGGCCGAGGGTCAGCAGAGTGACGTGGCCCGACGCCGCCTCGGCGCGAATCACTCGATCACGGCGATGACGTCGCCCTCTTGGACCTGGTCGTTGGGCGCCACGTTGACGCTCGTGACCGTGCCTGCCACCGGCGACTCCACCGGTATCTCCATCTTCATGGACTCGAGGATGGCGAGCGTGTCCCCCTCGGCCACGGTTTGGCCGGCTTCGACTTGGACTTGCCACACGTTAGCGGTGATCTCGGCGCGAACTTCAGTCACAAGCCGAGACTACTAATGGTAATGGCTAAACTGGGAGGACACCGTGCTTCCGCCAGGGCCGGTCGACCGCCTTCGTCGCGGCCACGGCCAGCCCACGGCAGATGGCCGCTCTGGTGTCGGCGGGATCGATGATGTCGTCCACCTGGGCGTGACCGGCGGCGATGTACGGGTCGATGTTCTTGCGGAACTGTTCGGCCATGGCGATGGCCGCCTGATTGCGCTCCTCGCCCTCGGGGATGGCTTCCAACTGCCGGCGCATCGTGATCCGCACCATCCCGTCGGGGCCCATCACCGCGATCTCGGCGGTGGGCCAGGCGACGATGTAGTCGGCCTCGTAGGCGGTGCCGTTCATGACGAAGTAGCCCGCCCCGTAGGCCTTGCGGAGCACGACGGTCACCTTGGGCACGGTCGCTTCTGACACCGCAAAGAGCATCTTGGCGCCATGGCGGATGATGCCTTGCTTCTCAACGACCGAGCCCACCGTGAAGCCGGGAACGTCCTGCAGGAAGACCAGGGGCAGACCGAACGCGTCGCAGAGCCAGACGAAGCGGGCCGCCTTGTCTGCCGAGTTCACGTCGAGGGTTCCGCCGAGCACCTTGGGCTGGCTGGCCACGATGCCGGCCGGCCGGCCGTCGAAGCGGGCCAGCCCGGTGATCACGTTGCGGGCCCACTCCGGCTTCATGGGGAAGAACTCCCCGTTGTCGGCGATGGCGTGGATGACCCGATACATGTCGTACGCCCGCCTCGGCGCGGTCGGAACGATGTCGTAGAGCTCCTCGCAGCGACGATCGGCGGGGTCGTCGCAGTGACGCCGGGGTGGTGCCTCCCGGTTGTTCGATGGGAAGAAGCTCAGGTAGTTGCGCACGGTGGCCAGGCACTCTTCGTCGGACGCCACCTCGAGGTCGGCGACGCCCGAGATCTTGGTGTGGACGGCCGAGCCGCCCATCTCTTCTTCGGACACGTCCTCGCCGGTGGCCGCTTTCACCAGGTGCCGGCCCCCGAGCGCCATCGACGACGTGCCCTTGACCATCGGGATGAAGTCGGCCAGCCCGGGAATGTACGCCGTCCCCGCCGCGCAGTGCCCGAGCATGGCAGCGACCTGAGGGACGACTCCGCTCATGGTCACCTGCTCGCGGAAGAGATGGCCGGCGGCGGCGAAGGTGGAACCGGACGAGGCCTGGATGCGGGCCCCGGCCGAATCGAGCAGCCAGACGATGGGTATCCGCTGGTGCAGCGCCAGCTCGCGCATGCGCTCGGTCTTGTGCTCGCCGACCCCGCCCATCGATCCGGCCATTACCGTGAAGTCGTAGGCGCACACCGCCACCCGTCGGCCGTCGATCTCCCCGACTCCGGCCACCATCCCGTCGGCGGCGAGGTAGCCGCGCTGTTCGGCGAGCACGGGGTCCATCGAGTCGGCCAACTGGCCGTACTCGACGAAGCTTCCCGGATCGAGCAGCAGCTCGATCCGCTCGCGCACCGGAAGCTTGCCGAGCGAGCGCTGCCGTTCGATGAGCTCGGGCCCACCCATGCCGAGCGCCTGTGAGCGCCGAGCGGTCAGATCCTTGACCAGCGGTTTCCAGTCGTGCAGTGCCGGATCGTCAGCCATGACGGCGACCCTACCGGCCGGTCCAGCGAGGCGGCCTCTTCTCCACGAACGCGGCGATGCCCTCCCGGGAGTCCTCGGTCTGCGTGTGGAGGGTGAGCATGGCGTGCAGGTAGGCCAGAGCCGGTTCGGCAGCCAGGTCCCAGACGGTGTAGAAGGCGTCTCTACCGAGCTTCATGACGGCCGGCGATTTGGCCGCCAGCGCCGCGGCCAGTCCGTCGACCGTCTCGTCGAGAGCCTCGACACTGACGACCTGGTTGACGAACCCGATCCGCTCGGCCTCCTCCGCCGCGACCCGGCGACCGGTCATCATCAGTTCCAGCGCCTTCTTGGGCGGCATGGAACGGGTGAGCGGCACGGTGATCATGTACGGCCAGAGACCGACGTCGACCTCGGGCGTGCCGAACTGGCTGTCCTCGCTGGCCACCACCAGATCGCACGACAACGCCAGCCCGAAGCCACCGGCCAGCGCGAACCCTCGAACGCGGGCGATGGTCGGCTTGCCAAGCGCCCAGAGGTCCCGGAACAACCGGGCCAGCTCGCCTCGGCCGTCATGAAGCTCGACGAAGCCAGCCCCGCCGGCCATTCCGGTCAGGTCCGCGCCGGCGCAGAACGCCTTGTCTCCCGCCCCGGTGAGCACCACCACCCGCACCTCGGGATCCCCCTTGGCCCGAGCTAGCGCGTCGCGCATGCCGGTGATCACGCCCCACGACAACGAGTTGCGGCGCTCGGGCCGGTTGATGGTCAACCGGGCAATCCCGTCGGCTACGGCGTAGAGCAACTCCTCGGCCACGGGTGCGGACGGTAGCGTGTGAAGAAGGATGAGGTTCACGATCGCGGCCGTGACGTGCGGCTTCGTGCTTGGGGTCGCTACCGGCGGG
>CAXMLU010000634.1:0-3400 GCA_964194255.1 uncultured bacterium | reverse complement strand
GATCAAGGGGACCCGGTCAGGTTTCCCGTGCCGCGCGATGGATACGTCGCGATGGGGCCGTTGTGGTGATCGCTACAGCGAGAGTGGCATCTTGGCGTGTCCTCGCGTCGCGTCTCGGCTCACGCCACGACTACGCGACACGCCGCAGCATGTCACGGTCCCGGCCGGTACCCCGGCGATCGGAGGCTATCCGAGCGGTGTGCGGGGAGGCTGTTGTGGGGACGTGTTCCCTTGCCGAAGCGCCGATCGGGGCCGCCCGCGTGTGCACCTGACGCGGGGCGCCACGGCGGCGCTGCCCTGGGTCAGACCGGGGCGGTGATTTCGCCTGATGCGTCGAAGTCGGCGAAGTCGGTCTGGGTGTGCAGCGTGCTGTTGGTGTGGGCGTCGCTGACCTTCACGGCGGCGTCAAAGTGCAGGATGTGCCCGCTAGCGTCGATGGTCATAGCGACCAGGACCGGCGCGGTGATGCCCGGTCCGGATGCCAGTCCTGCGTCGTTTGCGTCGCGGGGGCTGAGCGTGGCGGACACCTTGCCATCCGGGGAGACGGCCACCGGTCCCAGGCGGTCCAACACGGCTAAGAGCGTGGCCGCCGGAGACGGCGGCGGGTTCTTTGGGGACGGGAGTTTGATCCACGGCCCGTTCGGATCACGCCGGTAACTGGTGGCGCCGATCCGGATGATCTCAAAGGTGGTGCGCCCGGTGGTAGCGCTATAACGGACCCGGTCGGGGCTGACCACTTTGCCGGTGAACGTGCTGGTTGTTGAGGACCCGCTTTGGGCGGTTGTCGAACTGACCGCGTGGTAGGAGTAGGAGCGCACGGCGGCCATGGTCATGCGGACCGCGGCGAGCGTCAGGCTGGCATCCGCCAATGGCACGGAGGACGCCGGCACCGCCAAGCGGGAAGACGGGGGAGGGGTTCTCGACGGCGGGGCCGAGACGCGCGGATGGCTCTGGGAGCAAGCTCCCAGAGCCATCGTGGCGCCCAGGGCGGCCATGCCCAGCCGATGCCAAGGGGTCATTGGGATCAGCCGTTGGTGCCCGACGGGGTGCTGCCGCTGTCCTGGGTCTGGGTGATGTCGTGGTTGGCGGTGCCGGTGTCCGAAGTGCCCGTGTCGCTTGGCGGGGCGGCAGGGTTGTGCTGGTCGACGTGGGTGTCGCCCGCCTGGGCAGTCGAGTCATTGGCGGTGCCGTCTTCGTGGGTGCCACTGTCGCCCTCTTGGATGTTGGTGTCATTCTGTTGGGCGGTGCTGTCGTTCTCAGCCGTCTGGCTGTCCGCCGCGTCCACCTTGGTCTGGTTGGCGTTGCCGTGTTCGTCCAAGGCCTGCACCGTCGAAGTGCCCGTGCCTATGACGGCCACCGTGTCATGCTCCACGACTGCGCTCGGGGTGGTGGAGGCGGGGGCGGCCAGAGCGGCAGCGGAGCCCAGCCACCCAGACGCGCCGACGGCCAGGACGGCAGCGAAAACTGCGCGGTGTTGGTGAGCCATTTGAGTCGATCTCCTTGCCTACGGCCCGGGGTCGGACCCTCTGACCTAGACATCGGCCCCGAAGTCCCCGTGTCACAACTTTTCTTCTCAGTGCCGCCCCCGGCCGACCTCAAGGGCGGCGAGCCTCCAGCCGAAAGGCCGGACGGGAGATTCGTGCGTGACACCGCGCCCAAGACAGCGATATAGAGGTGTGGCGTGGATTCGGAGCAGCAGCGCTGCCTCGTGGAGCGGGCAAGAGGCGGCGAGGCTGAGGCGTGGGTTGTGTTGTACCGACATGCCTACCCCCGGCTGCGGGCCTACGCCGCCCGTAACGGCGGGTACGACATCGCCGAGGATCTGGTCAGCGAGACGATGGCCCGCGCCGTGGAGGGGATCGGCCGTTACCGTTGGGAGGCCGTCGGCTTCGATGCCTGGCTGTTCGGGATCCTGCGGCGATTGTGCGCCGATCATCACCGGCGCCGCTGGCGGCGCGGCGGCGATATCGGCCTCGCCGACGTGGAGCGGGACAGACCAGAGGACGCGCTGCTCCGGGCCGAGGAGCACGGCGAGGTCAGGCGCGCCTTTGCGCGCCTCAGTGCCGCAGAGCGCCAACTCCTGGACCTGCGAGTGATCGCCGGGCTGTCGGCTCAGGACGTTGCCCACATCCTGGGCAAGCGGTCCGGTGCCGTGCGCAGCGCGCAAAGCCGGGCTTTGGCCCATCTGCGCCAACTCCTCGGAGAGGGCCGATGAACGACGACGAGCTCCTCGAGCGGCTGGGCCGGGTGTTCGCTCCTGAGCCGGTGGAGCCGCCGCTGGCTGGCGTCGTCGCCCTCCGCCGGGCGGTCGAAGCGGAGCGGCCTCAGGCCCGCCTCGCATGGCGCCCCCGTCGGGTGGCCTCGGCCGCAGCTGTGCTCGGTGCGGTGCTGGCCAGCTCGAGCAGCGCCTTTGCCCTCACTGGGGCGCCGCTCCCCCCGCCGGTTCGGGTTGTCGCACACGACGTGGGCCTTCCCGTCGACTCGGTAGCCCTGGCCGACACGCGGGGCGCGGCTGCTCGCTTGAAGGACGCCTTGGCGCACCACGACCCGGCCCGGGTGGACCACGCCGCCCGCCTGCTGCGCGCCGACATGGCCCATCTCGACGCCGACGAGAGGGGGCAGATCGAACACCAGACGGCCGAGCTGCTCCAGGAGGCCAACCAGGCCGGCGAGCAAGACAACGGCAGCCACCAGAACTCGACCGGCCCAAGCAGTGCGCCGCCCACCGCACCAGCCGGACCTTCAAGCGTGCACAGCGGGACATCGGGCGATCAGCTAACCCCGGCTGGCCAAGGAAACGGTGCCCAACCCAACGACGACGACCATGTCAACAGCGCAGGCAACAGCGGCTGGTCCGGTGATGCCAAACACGGTGCATCAGTATCGCAAACCTTCTCTGTCGCACCCTCCCCGGCAGGCGCGGACTCCCCCTCTGCCGCCGAGCCACCGACCGTGCCGCCTGACCGCGCCGGCGGCCCCCAACCAGCCCGGCCCTCGGGCGGAGGAACCAGTTGAACCCGACCAGCGCACGCCAATGTTGACCTTCGCCATCCTGCTGATCGTGGCCGGGGCGATCCTACGTTTCGCAGTGGACGCCTCACTACCGGGGATATCGCTTCAGAAGGTAGGAGTGATCCTCATAGTGGTCGGGGCTTTGACGCTCGTATTGGCACTCGTCTTCCGCTACACGGACCCCGGCGACCAACATGGCTCGGGCCAACAGAGCCATACGCCGGTTCCGACCGACGCCGTAGGCCGCTCGGCCCTCGGGACCGACTCCCGGCCCAAGTGCCGCTCCGAACGCGTCTGATCCTCAGGCGACTAAACCTCGCTCCGAGACCTGGATATGCACTCCGCTGATCGCCCGCGAGATGATCAGCCGCTGGATCTCTGACGTGCC
>CAXMLU010000633.1:0-2285 GCA_964194255.1 uncultured bacterium | reverse complement strand
AGGTTGGACTCCAGTTCTTTTCGTAGGAGGATCCCTCGTGCAGCCCGGGGTCGAAGTCGACGAAACCCATGCCCCGTATACCGTCGTCAGCCTCGAAGGTGAGGTCGACATCCTTTTCGCGCCGAAGTTGCGCGAGAAGTTGATCGATTTGGTCAACCAGGGACGAAGGCACATTGTGGTGGATCTCGACGCCGTCGAGTTCCTGGATTCGACCGGCTTGGGCGTGCTGGTGGGCGGGCTCAAGCGGCTCCGAAGCCACGGCGGCGAGATGAGTCTGGTGTGCACCCAGGCCCGGATCCTGCGCGTGTTCGAGCTCACGAGGTTGGACACGGTGTTTTCCATCCATCCGTCGGTCAGCGCGGCTGTATCTAGTCCGCCGGGTCCATGACCGTCGGCGGCGTGGTCGAGCTGATCGTCGAACTCGAGGTTCCCGCCCGCGCCGAGTTCGTTGCACTCGCCCGGATGGTCGTCGCCAGCGTCGCATCAACGCGACGCGATCTCCCGCCTGAGCGCGTCGACGATTTACGCCTCGCCGTCTCCGAGGCGTGTACCAATGCCATCGAAGCTCACCGGGCGGCGGCCGTGGGCGATCCGGTGCTCGTGCGGGTGTGGGAGGACGACGAGCGCCTCGATGTCAGCGTCGAGGATCACGGCAACGGATTCGACCCGAACGCGCTGCCCACGCATCCGCCCGTCACCGATCCCGATCGGCTCAACTTCGAGCGGGGCCTGGGCATCCCGCTGATGCGCCGCTTGGTCGATCGCGTCGAGTTCTCCTCCAGCTCCCGCGGCACGGCCGTCCGCATGACCCTGCGGAGCGGCCGCCGGGCGAGCTGAATGCTGGCCAAAGACTTGACCTTTTGGCTGACCGAAATCTATCTTCTCGTCGATCGAAGATATGGATGTCAGCCTTAGCAAGTCTGAACGCGAGACCCTGAAGGCCGTTTACCGGCTCACGACTCCGCCGCGGGGCGAACTGGGCAGCGCCGCCCATACCGGCGACCTGGCCGAGGCGCTGGGGCTGTCTCCGGGCACGGTGACGGCCACCCTCAAGCGCCTGGCCGACCGGGACCTGGCCGACCACAAGCCCTACCGGGGGGTCGAGCTGACGCCATCGGGGCGGCAGGTGGCGGTGGCGTGCATCCGCCGGCACCGGATCGTGGAACGGTTCCTCTCCGACATGCTGGGGTACGCGTGGAACGAGGCCGACCGGCTGGCCGCCTCCTTCGAGCACGATCTGCCCCAGGAGGTGGAGGAGCGGCTGTACCTGGCCATGCACCGGCCGGCGACGTGTCCCCATGGGTTCCCGATCCCCGCCCCCGAAGTGGCCGAGATCCCCGACATGCCCCCGCTCTACGCACTCGAGCCGGGGGATTCCGCGGTCGTCGCGGTGCCGGGGTCGACCGATCCCGCCGTGGTTGCCTTCTTGGACACGCTTGGTCTCCGGCCCGGAGTGCGCGTCGACGTGCGCGAGAAGCACCCTTTCGACGGACCTCTTGTCTTACGGGTCGAGGGGCAGGACAGAACGTTGAGTGAACGTGTGGCGCAGCAGATTTTCGTCATGAAGGAAGCACCGGCCGACGGCGTCGGCCCCGGACAGAGAAAGGAGCAGTCGGCATGATCCACCTCCTCGCCAATGAAGGGGGGTACCAGCAGTTCGTCCTGAGGAGTTCCGACAAGTTGTGGCTGCTCTTCGCTGGCGCCACCGCCCTCGTGGCCATCGCCGTCGGGTTCTTCTTGATGCAAGGTGTGCTCGCTGCCGACCAAGGCACGCCGAAGATGATCGAGATCGCCAAGGCCATCCAGGAGGGGGCCCTCGCGTACCTGCGGCGTCAGTTCAAGACGATCGCCGTCATCCTGGTACCGCTGGCGGTCATCGTGTTCGTCACCTCCACCAAGGTGGTGAAGCCGGACGGGCACGTGGCCCTGTCCTTCGCCGCGTCCGGCGCCTCTCGGACGCTCGCGTTCATCGCCGGCTGCTTCATGTCGGGCCTCACCGGATTCATCGGGATGAGCCTGGCGGTGCGGGGCAACGTCCGTTGTGCGGCCGCGGCCAAGACCGGCTCGCTGCCCGCCGCGCTCAAGGTTGCCTTCAGGACGGGTGGCGTGGCCGGGATGTTCACCGTCGGCCTCGGCCTGCTCGGCGCCACGACCATCATCTACATCTTCCAGAACACGGCCTCTGCCATCCTCATCGGGTTCGGCTTTGGTGGGTCGCTTCTTGCCCTGTTCCTGCGGGTCGGCGGCGGCATCTTTACGAAGGCCGCCGACGTCGGCGCGGACCT
>CAXMLU010000632.1:0-5410 GCA_964194255.1 uncultured bacterium | reverse complement strand
GAGCCGCTGCGGCGCATCGCCGACGAGGTCGGAGCCCTCCTGCTCTTCGACGCCGCCCACATCGCCGGGCTCATCGCCGGCGGCGTCCATCCCAACCCGGTGCCCTTCGCGCACGTGGTCACCTTCACCACCCACAAGACGCTGCGGGGTCCGCGTGGCGGCTGCATCCTCTGCGTCGCCGACCTGGCCCAGGCCATCGACAAGGCGGTGTTCCCCGGCCTCCAGGGCGGGCCGCTCGAACACGTCATCGCCGCCAAGGCGGTCGCCTTCCGGGAGGCGACCGACCCGTCCTTCCGCGACTACGCGGCACAGGTCGTGGCCAACGCCCGAAGCCTGGCCGCGGCGCTGGCCGATGAGGGATTCCGGCTGGTGTCGGGCGGCACGGACAACCACCTCATGCTGGTCGACCTGCGCTCCTTCGACCCCGACCTCACCGGCAAGTTGGCCCAGGAAGTGCTCGACCGGGCCGGCATCACGCTCAACAAGAACCAGATCCCCGGCGACCGCCGCAGCCCGTTTGTCACCAGCGGCTTGCGCATCGGGACGGCCGCCACCACCACGACGGGGATGCACGAAGCCGAGATGGTCCAGATCGCGGCGCTGATCGGCCGCACCCTGCGCAACCGCGACGACCCGGCGGCAGTGGCCGCGGTGCGGGAAGACGTGGCCGTGCTCTGCTCGAAATACACGCCCTACCCGCGTTGATGGGCGGATACGGCATCGTCCTGGCCGTGGCCGCGGGCGGCACCTGGCTGTCCACGTTCGTCGTCAAGCGCCTGGCGGTGCGGTTCCACTTCGTAGTCCTCCCCGACGACCGGCGGGTGCACGAACGGGCCACGCCCGTCGCCGGGGGCGTCGCCATGTTTCTGGGATTCCTTGCGGCTATGGCCCTGGCCTCGCAGCTGAAGCAGTTCCACTCCGTCTTCTCCGGCAACTCCGAACCGCTCGGCGTCGTGCTGGCCGCCGCCGTCATCTTCGCCGTCGGCCTCGCCGACGACCTCAGGGAGATGTCGGCGCCGGCCAAGATGTCCGGGCAAGTGCTGGCCGGGACGGTCCTCTACTTCTTCGGCGTCACCATGTTCTTCTTCCGTATCCCCTTCGGGGGGCGCAACGCCGTCCTCGGCATCTCGCCCGACCTGGCCCCATTGCTGACCGTGCTGTGGGTCGTGGGGATGGCCAATGCCGTCAATCTGATCGACGGACTCGACGGTCTCGCCGCCGGGATCGTCGCCATCGCCGCCGGCTCCTTCTTCCTGTACGGCGATCGCGCCCTGAGGGCGGGCACGATCACCCGGGAGAACGCCGGTCCGCTGGTGGCGGTGATCGCCGTGGGTATCTGCGTGGGCTTCCTGCCCCACAACTTCCACCCGGCCCGGATCTTCATGGGGGACGCCGGGGCCATGCTGCTCGGCGTGCTTATGGCCTCGTCGACCCTGCTCGTCGTCGGCCAGACCGACAGCGCCTTCAGTGGCAAGACCTTCTTCTTCTACGCCCCGATCTTCATCCCGTTCTTCATCCTCGGGGTGCCCATCACCGATACGGCCTTCGCCATCGTGCGAAGAGCTGGGAGAAAGAAGCTCTCGGGCGCGGACAAGGGCCATCTGCATCACCGCTTGATGCGCCTCGGCCACGGCCACCGCCGGTCCGTCCTCATCCTGTGGCTGTGGACGGCGCTGTTGTCGGGCCTGGTCCTGTACCCGACGTTCGCCAACAACCGGGGCAACCAGATCATCCCGTTCGGCGTGGCCGGCCTCGGCGTGGCGCTGTACACCCTGTTCCACCCGGGCCGGTGGCGGGCCTTGCCCGCCGACACCCTGGTCGAACCCGGCCCGGCCGAGCGGGCCTCGGCGCCGGCGGCAGAAGCGCCGGCCACTGGGCTGGTGGCTGAGGCGCCGAGCCTCGACGCCACCGTGTCGGCACTCGAGGAGGCGCGCGCCAGGCTGCGGCGCCACGGCTGACCCGACTAGTCTGCGCCCGGATTTGCGCGCCTTTTGGCGTTCCCCTAGATTGAGAATTAGTTCACAAGCAGTTCACAAGCTCGGCCTGGTGCCTCGGAGGTGAGGGTGGATCTGAAGGACCGGCAGCACTTGTACAACGGGTTCGGCAACGGCTTGGCGCGGGCCTTTGAGCTGGCGGCCACCCCACTGGTTTTCGGCTTCCTCGGACATCTGGTGGACGGATGGCTCGGAACCAGCCCGGCGTTCCTCATCGCCCTGGTGGTGTTCAGCCTGGCCGGCTTGTCGGCGCGCATGTGGTACGGGTACGACGCCGAGATGAAGGCCCACGAGGCGGCCGGTCCCTGGGCCCGAGCGAGCCGGAAGGATCCGGCGTGATGCTGGCCGGGGTCGACGCTCCTCCCGTCGAGCGCCAGATCGTCTTCGACATGATCCGCCGGGCCCTGCCGGTGGCGCCCGTGCTCATGATCCTGGCCGCCGTCGGGTGGGGGACGGCGGGGGCGCTGTCGGCCGGCTACGCCATCGGGCTGGTTCTGCTCAACTTCCTGCTGGCCGCCGCCATCGTGGCGTGGGCGGCGCGCACCTCTCTGGCGCTGTTGATGGCCGCCGCCCTCGGCGGGTACCTCCTGCGGCTGGCCCTCATCACGGCCGCGGTGCTGGCCATCAGCGGCCAATCGTGGTTTTCGCCCATTCCGCTCGGCTTCACCATCATCTTCACCCATCTCGGCCTGCTCCTCTGGGAACTGCGCTTCATCTCGGCGTCCCTCGCCTACCCCGGGCTCAAGCCGCAGAAGAAAGGGTCCTGAGCGGTGCTTTTCGCAGCCCTGAACTTCCCGCCGATCGGCGAGCTGGTGGACTGGAAGAAGTTCGGCCCCGGCGGTCTCAACAAGCCCGCCCTTATCGCCGTCATCGCTACTGTCTCGACCCTGACCGTCTTCTTTCTGGCCGGGAGGCGGAAGGCTCTGGTCCCGACGGGCGTACAGAACGTGGCGGAGGCCACGGTCGACTTCATCCGCGACGGCATCATCATGCAGACGATGGGTCCGGAAGGGATGGTCTTCCTCCCGTACCTGACCACGCTGTTTTGCTTCATCCTGGTGTGCAACATCTTCGAGGTCGTCCCGCTCATCCAGTTCCCCGCTACCGCCCGGATGGCCATCCCGCTGTTCCTCGCCCTGTTCACCTGGGTGCTGTTCAACTACATGGGCGTCAAGAAGCAGGGATTCTTCGGCTACATGAAGTCATCGCTGTTCCCTCCGGGCGTGCCGAAGGCGATGTACTTCCTGGTGACCCCGATCGAGTTCCTCTCGACCTTCCTGCTGCGGCCCTTCTCGCTCGCCGTCCGGCTCTTCGCCAACGAGCTGGCCGGCCACCTGCTCCTGGTGACCTTCGCGGTGTTGACCGACACCCTGCTGTTCCACAACAGCATCGTCTTCTTCAAACCCATCTTCATCTTGCCGGCGGCTATGGACGTCGCACTGACCGGTTTCGAAGTGCTCGTCGCTTTCCTGCAGGCATTTATTTTCACCATCCTCACAGCCGTCTACCTGGGCGGCGCAATGCACCCCGAGCACTAGGAGGTCACGGGTGTCCTTACTCCTCGCAGCGACCAACGTCACCATCAATTCCAAAGAAGTCCTCAAGGGCCTTGGGGCCGTGGGTGCAGGTATCGGCTATGGCGCCGCCGCCATCGGGCCCGGTGTCGGCATCGGCATCGTGGTGGGCAACGCCATCACGGCCATGGCCCGCCAGCCGGAGGCGGCGGGCATGGTGCGCACGACCATGTTCCTCGGCATCGCCTTCACCGAGGCCCTCGCCCTCATCGGCTTCGTGGTCTTCATCCTGCTGAAGTTCACCTAGGAGACGCTCGTGTTCCTGCTCGCCCAAACCACTACCGACGTTCAGTCGAAGAATCCGATCCTCCCTGCGGCCAACGAGATTGTCTGGGGGTTGGTGAGCTTTGTCATCCTCTTTGTCCTGATGCAGAAATTCGCCTTTCCGGCGGTGCAGAAGGCAATGCAGGCCCGCACCGAGCGGATTCGCACCAGCCTGGACGACGCCGAGCGGGTGAAGGGCGAGGCCGAGTCGATCCTGGATGATTACCAACGGCAACTGGCGGACGCTCGCAACGAGTCCAATCGCATCATCGAGGAGGCTCGCCAGACCGCCGACCAACTGCGCCGGGACCTGATGGCGCGGGCCGAGGCAGACGCGGCCGAGCTGCGGCAGCGCACGCAGGACGACTTGCGGCTGGCGCAGGAGCGGGCCCTGGCCGACCTCCGCGCCCAGGTGGCCGAGATCGCCCTGTTGGCGGCCGAGAAGGTCATCGAGCGCAACCTGGACCGCGAAACTCAGCTTGCCCTGGTCGAGAGCTTCATCAACCAGGTGGGGTCCAGCAACTCATGAGCGACCGCACCGACGCCTACGCCGCCGCCCTCCTCCAGGTGGCTAAGGCGGAGGGCAGCCTGGACACGGTCGAGGACGAGTTGTTCCGTGTGGCGCGGACGCTGGAGGCTAACGACCAGCTGCGCACCACCCTCACCGACCCCGCCATCCCGGTCGACCGCCGCGTCGCCATCGTCGAGGACCTCCTGGCCGGCAAGGCGTCGCCGATCACGACCGCCCTGGTGACCTTCGTGGTCGCCGCCGGTAGAGGCCGGGATCTCGTGGAGATCATCGACAAGCTTGTCGCCGATGCCGCCGCCGAGCGGCTGGAGGCCGTGGCCGAGGTGCGATCCGCCATCCCTCTCACCGAGGATCAACAGAAGCGCCTGATTGAGGCGCTCAACCAAGCGACCGGCAAGCGCGTGTCCCTGAAGGTCATCATCGATCCCAGCGTCCTCGGCGGACTGGTCGCCCGAGTCGGTGACACGGTCATCGACGGGACCGTTCGCCACCGTCTCGATCAGCTGCGGACAGCGTTCTGAAAGGCCCGCCATGACGTTCACCCTCGATCCCTCCGAAATCGCCGCCGTCATCAGCAAGCGACTCGAAGGCTTCAACCCTGCCCTCGAGGCAGACCAGGTGGGCCGGATCCGGGAGGTGGGCGACGGCATCGCCCGCATCGACGGCCTGCCCCAGACGACCGTCAACGAACTGCTCGAGTTCGAAGGCGGCGTCCTCGGCTTGGCCCTGAACCTCGATGAGGACTCCATCGGTGCGGTCGTGCTCGGCGATGCCCAGCACATCGAGCAGGGACAGCCGGTCAAGGCCACGGGGCGGATCCTGTCCATCCAGGTCGGTGACGGCCTCCTCGGCCGCGTCGTCAACCCGCTCGGTGAACCAATCGACGGTAAAGGCCCGGTGGCCTCCGACATCATCCGCCGGATCGAGATTCAGGCGCCCGGCATCGTCGACCGCCAACCGGTCAAGGAGCCGCTCCAGACGGGCATCAAGGTGATCGATGCCATGACGCCCATCGGCCGCGGCCAGCGGGAGCTGATCATCGGCGACCG
>CAXMLU010000631.1:0-3162 GCA_964194255.1 uncultured bacterium | reverse complement strand
TCTGCAAGTTCACCAACGAGACCCGCAACAGCATCGAGGATGCGACCGCCCACTCCGGCCAGACGTGGATCGCCGCCGTGAACGGCACGGCCGCGGGTGGCGGCTACGAGTTGGCGCTGGCGTGCGACGAAATCCTGCTCGTAGACGATCGGGCCTCGGCGGTGTCGCTTCCCGAGGTGCCGCTCCTTGCCGTCCTCCCGGGCACCGGTGGGCTCACCCGCGTTGTAGACAAGCGCCACGTTCGGCGCGATCTCGCCGACGTCCTCGCCACCCGCACCGAAGGCATCAAGGGCCACCACGCCGTCGACTGGGGACTGGTCGACGCGGTCGCCCCTCGCAGCCGTTTCGACGAGTTGGTCGGGGCGCGAGCCAGCGCCCGCGCCGCGGCATCGGACCGTCCCGACCACGGGCCGGGGGTGGCTCTGTTCCCGCTCGACGTCACCGTAGAGGAGGACTTGATCCGCTACGGGGCGGTTACGGTGGAGATTGATCGAGGACTCGGAGCCGCTTTCATCACGATCCACGGACCGACCGGTGCCCAGCCTTCCAACCCGGACGAGCTGGTGGCGGCGGGCGCCTCCGCTTGGCTGCTCGCGGTGACCCGCCAGCTCGACGACGCCATCCTTCGGCTCCGGTTCAACGAGCCCGCGGTCGGCACATGGGTTCTCCGGACGGAGGGTGACCCGGCCGCCATCCTCGCCGCCGAAGAGATCCTGGCCGACTCCAGCCATTGGCTGGTCCGAGAGATCCGCTTGTACTTCGCCCGCACGTTGAAGCGCCTCGATCTCTCCGCCCGCACCTTGGTCGCGTTGATCGAGCCGGGCAGCTGCTTCGCCGGCCTCCTCGCCGAGCTCGCCCTTGCCGCCGACCGTTCATTCATGCTTGACGGCACCGACTCGGAGAGCGACCGCGGCCTGGCGGTCCTTCGCCTATCCAGCGCCAACGACGGATGGTTCCCGATGTCCAACGGGATCAGCCGGCTCGCCACCCGGTTCTGGGGACGGGATGAGGTCCTGGACGCGGCCCGAGACCACATCGGCAAGGACCTGCTCGCGGCCGAGGCCATCGGTGTCGGCCTGGTGACGTTCACGCCTGACGAGATCGACTGGGACGACGAGGTGCGGTTGACGCTCGAGGAGCGCAACAGCTTCTCGCCGGACGCTCTTACCGGCTTGGAGGCCAACCTCCGTTTCGTCGGCCCGGAGACGATGGAGACCAAAATCTTCGCGAGGTTGACGGCGTGGCAGAACTGGGTCTTTCAGCGCCCAAACGCGGTCGGTCCGGAGGGCGCCCTACGCCGCTTCGGCACCGGCTCGCGACCGTCGTTCGACCGGGCACGAGTCTGAGGACGTATCGCCATGAGCACTGTCGACATCGATGCCAGGATCCCCAACAACGTCGGGCTGGCCGGCGACCGCCGCCTCCAGCGGGCACTCGAATCGTGGCAGCCGAGGTTCGTGTCCTGGTGGAGGGAGCTCGGTCCTGTCGCTTTCCAGGACAACGACGTCTACCTCCGTACGGCCATCGCGGTCGGGCACGAGGGATGGGCGAACTTCGACTACGTCAAGATGCCCGACTACCGGTGGGGGATCTTCCTGGCCGACGCCGAGCAAGACCGCCGGATCAGTTTCGGTGACGCCAAGGGCGACGCCGTTTGGCAGGAGGTGCCCGGGGAACACCGGGCTGACCTCCGCCGCCTCGTGGTCGTGCAGGGCGACACCGAACCGGCGTCGGTCGAGCAGCAACGCTCGCTGTGCCTCACTGCGCCGAGCCTGTACGACTTGCGCAACCTGTTCCAGGTCAACGTCGAAGAGGGTCGGCACCTGTGGGCGATGGTGTACCTCCTACACCGCTATTTCGGTCGCGACGGCCGCGACGAAGCGGACGAGATGCTGGAGCGCCATTCCGGCGATCACGACAACCCGCGCATCCTGGGAGCGTTCAACGAGACGACGCCGGACTGGCTGTCGTTCTTCTTCTTCACTTATTTCACCGATCGCGACGGCAAGTTCCAGCTGGCCTCCCTCCGCGAAAGTGGCTTCGACCCGCTGTCCCGGACCTGCGACTTCATGCTCAAGGAGGAAGCCCACCACATGTTCGTCGGCGCCACGGGGGTCGGACGGGTGGTCCAGCGAACGGTCGAACTGATGAAAGAGCACGACACCGACGACATCCGCCCCTACGGGGGGATCGACGTGGCGACCCTGCAGCGTTACCTCAACTTCCACTACAGCGTCTCGTTGGACCTGTTTGGCGCGGAGACGTCGACCAACGCCGCCAACTACTACGCGGCTGGGCTCAAAGGCAGGTTCCAGGAGGAAAGGCGCGAGGACGACCACCGCTTACACACCGCCACCCGAACTGTTCCCTGCGTGGTCGATGGGCAGATCGGCGAACGTGAGGCGCCGGCGCTGTCGGCCCTCAACGAGACCCTTCGCGAGGACTACATCGCCGATTGCCAGAAGGGTGTCGACCGATGGAACCGGACCCTTGCGGAGGTCGACCGCACGCTGGTACTCCCCCACATCGGCTTCAACCGGGTCGTCGGCGAATTCGCCTCGGGTCAGGTGAGCCCGGACGGTCGCCTGCTGACGGATGACGAGTGGTCCGCTCCAGGGGCGACCTGGTTGCCCACAGACGCCGACCGGGCGTACATCGAGTCGCTGATGACCGGCGTGCACGAGCCCGGCCAGATGGCCGGCTGGGTCGCCGCCCCGTCGACGGGTGTCCACCAGAAGCCGATCGACTACGAGTACGTGCGGGTCTGAACCGAAAGCCGCCTCCTGGTCACCATTGACATGTGACCAAATAGTCACCTATCATGGCGGGGTGGACGCTGTGTTCAGAGCCCTTGCCGACCCGACTCGGCGCAGCTTGCTCGACGAGCTCTTTCGCGAGGATGGGCAGACGTTGAGTGCCCTCGAGGAGCGCTTCTCGATGACGCGCTTTGGCGTCATGAAGCACCTGAAGCAGCTCGAAGAAGCCGGCCTCGTGGTCACCAGGCGGCAAGGCCGCGAGAAGCTCCACTTCCTTAACGCTGTTCCTATCCGGCTCGTCCACGACCGGTGGGTGAGCAAGTACGCCGAGCCGTGGGCCGCCACGCTCAGCGACCTCAAGCAGAGATTGGAGAGTCCCATGGAGAAGGTCTTCGAGATCTACATC
>CAXMLU010000630.1:0-4375 GCA_964194255.1 uncultured bacterium | reverse complement strand
CAGGCCGCGGCGGAGCGCTTGTACGCCAGTGGCCGTACCTACTACTGCGACTGCACCAGTGAGGAGGTGCAGAGGCGCAACGCCGAGGCGGGGCGGCCCCCCGGCTACGACGGCTATTGCCGCGAGCGCGCCCGGGGCCCGGGGCCAGGGCGGGCACTCCGGTTCCGCACGCCGGACGAGGGAGAGACCAAGGTGGTCGATCTCATCCGAGGTGAGCCGACATGGGACAACGCCACCATCGAGGACTTCGTCATCGTGAAGTCGAACGGCGGCGCCATTTTCATCCTGGCCAACGTGGTGGACGACATCGACATGCGCATCACCCATGTGATGCGAGGCGAGGAGCACCTCTCGAACACCCCGAAGTATCAACTTCTGTGGGAGGCGCTCGACGGTGGAGCGCTTCCCGTGTTTATCCACCTGCCCGTGCTCGTCAACGAGAAGCGTCAGAAGCTGTCCAAGCGGCGGGACAAGGTGGCGTTGGAGGACTACCGAGGTGAGGGCTACCTCCCGGAGGCGATGCGTAACTACCTCATCCTGCTCGGCTGGTCGCCGGGTGACGACCGGGAGGTGCTGACGGTTGAAGAGATGCTGGCCGAATTCTCGCTTGAGGCGCTCAATAACTCGCCCGCCTTCTTCGACCTGAAACGCCTCGCCCACTTCAACGGTGAGTATCTGCGCCGGCTCACGCCGGACGAGTTCGCTAGCCGAACGGTCGACTGGTTTCGGATGCGGGTGCTCGACCCCATGGCCGAGCTGGTCCAGACCCGGGCGGTGACCCTCGCGGACGCGATGGCCACGGTCGACTTCTTCCTATCGGAGCCGGTGCGCTACGACCCGGCGTCGTGGGACAAGGCCATGCCGCCAGATGCGGCGCGCCTTCTCGAGGAGGTCATCAAGCGCTATGACGCGCTTGGCGACGCCGCCTGGAAGGCGGAGACCCTGCACGATGCCACCGAGGCGATCGCTGGCGACTTCGGACTCAAGCTGGCCAAGGCCCAGGCTCCCGTCCGAGTGGCCGTCACGGGCCGCTCGATCGGACCACCCCTCTTCGAGTCGATGGTGGTGCTCGGCCGAGCGCGCACGATGGCTCGTTTGCGAGCGGCAAGGGACCGGTGTTCCTCCCCGTAAAGGTGGCCGTCAAAATGGTGGGAGTCATCCTGACCGCGGCAATCCTGTATCTGACCGTGACCTTCGCCCAGGTATGGCTGGCAGCTCGCAAGGATGAAGCTCGGCCCGCCCAGGCGATCATCGTGCTCGGGTCGGCGCAATATAACGGAACACCCTCGCCCGATTTGAAGGCTCGGCTCGATCACGCGTACGACCTTTGGAAGCGCGGCCTGGCTCCCACCCTGGTCGTAACCGGCGGACGCCAGTCTGGTGACCTCTTCACGGAAGCGACGGCCGAAGCCAACTATCTCTTGAAGCGCGGAGTTCCGGACTCGTCAATCCTTCGAGAGGTGAAGGGGAGGGACACCTGGGATTCCCTCGCCGCCGCAGCCGCGTTTCTGAAGCAGCGCGGCATCCGCCGGGTTCTGCTCGTTTCCGATCCTTTTCACGACGCGCGTATCGCGGCCATAGCGGGGGAGTTGGGACTGTCCGCTTACGTTTCTCCGACCCGTACGTCGCCGATCAAGGGCGTCAACAACCTGGAGCATCTCGGCAAGGAGGCGGTGGAGATGGCGCTGGGCCGGATCATCGGTTTCCGGAGACTGATGGGCGTTGGTCATCGTGTAGGGTGAAGCGCCCGTTCGGGGGTGGTGTAATCGGCAACACAACAGGTTCTGGCCCTGTCGTTGGGGGTTCGAGTCCTCCCCCCCGAGCGCATCCTGCGAGGCAAAGTGCTGCTCAGCCGCTTGCTTTGTCGGAGTGAGGTATCACGAGATGCAGCCTGTGGTCATGAGTTGGTCACGAGGCGTTCGGCCCCGCTCCGAAAATAAGCGCTGCGACCTTCTCTGCCGCGTCGGTTTGTATTCCGGCCACCACGTGCTGGTAGGTCTGCCAGGTGGTCATTGGGGAGCCATGCCCGAGCCTCTTCGACACGATCGCTACGTCCACACCAGCGGCAAGCGCGAGGGTCGCCCATGTGTGACGCAAGTCGTGAAGGCGGATCGTCGGCAGAGTCGAGTATCTCGGTTGACGCATGCGCCGGTCGAAAGTCTTAAAGAACGCCTCAGGCTGGTAGGGGCGCCCGTCGACCAGACAAAAGATCAAATCGAGATCCTGATAGCCACCGCCGATCGCAAGCCTCTCCTCGGCTTGGCGGGCTCGCCACGTGCGGAGCATGGACACGCTGCTGCCATCGAGTTCGATCATCCTCGCCCGGTCTGTCTTGGTCCGGGCCACGATCCGTCCCTCCCGTCTCATGCCGCTCGCCCTTGTCAGCGGCATCACCGTTTGGCGGATTGAGACGGCGCCACAGTCAAGATTCACGTCCCCCATGGCAGCCCGAGCGCCTCTCCGCGCCGGCAGCCGGTGAGGGCCAGGAACGCGAACGGCCACCGCCTTGCTCTGTCGACTACGCCGGCCGGTCGTCCAGCGTCGCTCGTAGCTTGGCGAGCAGCTCGGCGTCATGGCGGTGCGAACGCAGGAGGCGATGCAACTCTGCGAGCGTGCGTTCTGCATCTGCCACCTAACGGCACATCGGTGCGTTGCCTCACATCGATATGGCGCGCGTTCAGGGACACCCGACGCCGTGGTCGCGCGCCCGTAGCCGTCGATCGGTCACCTCAACTGTTGCTGTGAGGTACCGCCGGGCGTAGTCCAGATGGATCGTTAGGTACCGGGGGTGCGGGAGCACGCGTGGCGGCCGATCTGGTCAAGCCTGTTCGCGCTCCTTGTCGCTGCGAAGCACGCAGAACTCGTTTCCCTCGGGGTCGGCGAGCACAAACCAACCGGTGCCATCCGGTCTGCGGCGGTCGTCGACGGCCGTGGCGCCGGCCATAAGGAGGCGATCAACCTCCTCATCACGGGTTCGATCCGTGGGCACGAGATCTAGGTGCAGCCGGTTCTTGACCGCCTTGCGCTCCGGTACCTCGATAAAGAGAAGTCGGTTCGCTCCTTTGGGATCGATGATCATGCACTCCTGGTGACCGAACTCGTTTGGATCATCCGGCACGTCGGTGTAGTCGAGTATCCCCTTCCAGAAGGTCGATAGGGCATACGCATCCCGGCAATCGAAGCTGGTATGCGAGATTCTCGAGGTCATCGGGTGCCAAGGTAGCAAGGCAATCAGGTTCGGGTTCCCGGATGCCAGTTCCTCCGCGGCTCTGCTCCCGGGGCGTCGGGCCGCACAGATCGCTCCAGCCGAAGGCCACCGGTGCCGAACGCCTTGCGACCAGACTCGGCGCTGTGGTCCGCCCAATATGCCTCCCCGGGGTAATCCAGAACGCGCGCCCCAGAACGGCAAAGCACGGACTGCGGCAGAACGCCGGTTCCGCCGCCTACGCGAGCGCTCGGATCCAGAACCTCTCGGAGGGGACTCGGATGGGGCTGCCGTGGAGACTCAGTAGTGCGTCCCGGTGACGCCCTATCGAGAAGTCGCGGACACCCATGGCACGTTGCTGAGGTACCACGCGAGCGCGCCGATGTCTGCGAACACCGTGGTGGCGGTGCCGACAACGGACTGTTCGACGCGTAGACCCGCGCTTTGGAGTTGCTCGACCGCGAGGTCGATGTGGAAGTCATCGTCAGGGGGAGGCTCGAGCGCGAGGAGCTCGTGGAACTGGCGGGCTCCTGACCCAGCCTGTTGGGTGATGAACACACCTCGGTCACGCAGTACTCGGCGCACCTCGACTGCCACGAATGATTCGTGGCGGTTGACGACCAGGTCGAAGGCCGCGGCGCAAAAGGCGAGCCGACCGCGGGGTTCGCAGGTCACCTGATCGGCATTGTCGACCGCGCCTTCGTCTTGCACGACTGGGATGCTGAGAGGTCCAAGTCGGGCCACGGCGATTGGGACGTTCGGGGCCCAGCTTTCGGTGGCAACGGTGCGGGCGGGGTAGCGTCGGTTGCTCAGCCACTCGCCGCCCGCGGTGCCCATGTCGAGCATAAACGCAGCTCGGCCCGCCTCGTCGTCGACGATTTGTTCGAACGACCAGGGCGGCGGCTCAAGGACGAGACGATCGCCGAGCACGGAGAAGTCCCAGCCGTGAAAAGGGATGTCGAGCGCTTCCCGCAGTAGCTGCTCGGCCGACTGCCGCGCCATCAACTCCATCTTGACCGAAACTCTTGGGCACGCCAGATCCAACGGCCAACCGTCACCTAACGCGCGTCCCCGAATGCGACCGCGCCGCACCCCCGAACGCCGGGTACGTGGCCATCACGTACATGTCGTCGAGCTGAAGCCCTTGTTGGGACTGGTTCGCAGTGTCGA